>NZ_JBFRFA010000002.1:0-217963 GCF_052114585.1 Pedococcus sp. 2YAF34 | reverse complement strand
GCCATCCGCGCCGCGAAGATCGCCAAGGACCGCGGCATCGGCGGCGCGCTGCTGTCCGCGTCGTCCTACCTGATGAAGTCCCCGCCCGTGCAGCGCGAGGACACCGAGGGCCGCGCCAAGCTCGAGGCCTTCATCGCCGGCACCGAAGAGCGCTGACGCGGGGGCGCTGACCCCAGTGCCACCCCGTACAGCCGAAGAGGCCCCACCCGTCCGCGGGTGGGGCCTCTTCGCGCGTCCCGGCCGGTGGAGGTGGCCGGTGAGGGGTCAGCGCGTCGTCCTGGCGAACAGCGGGCGGACGTCGACGTCCGAGCGCAGCCGCCGCCAGAGGTCGGCCTGTGACCGCAGGTCGCCACGCACCTCGTCGGTCGCGCGGAAGTAGCCCGCGGCGTCCTCGTCGGTGGGCTCCCCCGGGCCGAACACGTGCGCGTCGGCGCGGCGGGCCAGGGGCAGCGTGTCGACCGGTCCGTGCAGCGAGCGCGCCTGCTCCAGGCGGGTGGCCCGGGTGGGTGGGCGGTGGCCGTAGGAGCGGGCGCTGGCCATCAGGTCGGCCCAGGCCCACGCCACGCGGGACGCGGTCGGACCCCGGCTGGCGTGCCGGCGGCGGCGCCAGGCCTTGAGCCCACGCACCAGCCAGTAGAGCGCGGTGAGCACCAGCAGTGGCAGCAGCACGTAGAACACGAGCCACCGCAGCCACCACGGCCAGCTGGCGGGGTCGAACAGCTTCTTCGGCGGCTTCTTCAGGTTGGTGGCGTTCTGCGCCTGGTCCGGTCCCTGCAGGACGCTCGGCGGGTTGACGCCGGCGGGCGGCGGCACCAGGGCGCCGACCTTGCGGTCCTCGACCTTGGTCTGCAGCTCCTTGGGCTTCTTGTTGCGGTCGGGCAGGAAGTTGTCGGTGAGGACCGGCAGCCAGGTGCCCTGGCCGTCGCGGACCTCGACCCAGGCGTGCACGTCACGGCCGCGGACCGGCCCGCTGCCCGGGGTGATCGCCCCCATGACGACGCGCGTCGGCACACCGATGCGGTTGCCCATCAGCGCCAGCGTCGCGGCGTACTGCTCGTCGTTGCCGGCGAGCTGGGCCAGGCCCACGAACCGGGACAGCCGCCCGATGCTGTGGCCCGGCAGGTAGTAGCGCTCCACGGAGTTCTTCGTCCCGCCGTCGGTGTAGGCGCCCTCCCCCGACATGACCTTGGCGATCGCCGCGAACTGGGCCCACGGGTCGGCGGCATCGCCGCTGAAGGCGTCGAGCTTGGCATCGAGGAAGCTGGTGTCGACCTCGTTGGTGAGCGAGCTCGAGCGGATGGCCAGCGACCGCGGCATCTTCGCCTGCGTCGGCGGGACGTAGGCGGTGAAGGTGTAGGAGTCGCCCGGCTCCAGGCGGTCCGGGACCAGTGCGGTGTTGGTGTCGATGTTGAGCCACAGGCGGCTGGAGAGCGTGGCGGCACGGGAGCCCCCGAACTCCACGCCGGCGACGGTGCCGGCCGTCGGCAGCCACACGTCGCCGTAGCCGCCCTGCGGGACGCTCACCTTCACCTCGAGCCGGCGGCCCGGGCCCCTGGTCGAGATGCTCTCCCCGACCTGCTGGAACGCCGCCCCGGGGACGACCGTGCCCGTGTTGGCGCGCTCCGAGGCACCCCAGACGGCCCCGTCGTAGGAGTCGAGGGTCGCGAACCGCAGCGGGGTGCCGGCGGGCAGTCCCTCGACCTCGAGCAGCGGGGTGTCCCACAGCTCGGCCGGGTTGGGCTCGGTGTACCTGCGGAACCCGGCGAGCGGGCTGGGGAACGCCGCGACGTCGATGGGCGGCACGACGTGCGAGCGGGCCACGAGCCGGGTGGTCGGCGCCGACCCGCCCAGCAGCGGGCCCGCGAGGTACCCGGCCACCAGGGCGATGCCGACGAGGCCGGCCCCGATGCCGTACCGCGTCCGCTGGCCGGCGCCGTTCTGCAGCGGCGCGCGCGAGCGCGCGGCCCGCGCGACCATCCAGCCGATGGCCAGCACCGCGAAGACCGCACCCTGCGCGGGCAGGGAGGCCGGCTCGAGGGTGCCGAGCCCGATCCCGAGGGCGAGCAGCGCCAGCGGCGCCGGCAGCACCGCGTACGGGCCGGACCACCGGCGGGCGACCGCGTAGGTGACGCAGCCGCCGAGCAAGCCCACGAGCAGGGGCAGGGCGAGCAGGCCGCTGCCGGTGTCGACGGGGGGCAGCAGCGTCACCAGCCGCTTCCACCCGTGCACCGAGGTGTCGGCGAGGTCGAGCAGGGTCTGCCCGCTCGGCAGCACCCCGCCCACGAGGTCGCGACGCACCGCGAGCGGGCCGCCGAGGAGGAAGTAGAGGACCGTCACCACGGCGAGCGGCGCGACCAGCGGGAGCCGGCGGGCCGTGGTGACGTGCGTGGTCACCAGGCCCAGGAGGAGCCCTGCCGCCGCCGGGAGGACCCAGGAGGTGCCCGCGAAGTCGGTGCGGAAGCCCAGCAGTGCGAGGCCGACGAGCAGGACCGTGAAGCCCGCGTCGACGAGGGCTCCCTGGCCGGGTCGCCACACCCCGGCTGCCGAGGTGGCGGCGAGTCGGGCGCGGGTACTCGTCCAAGAGGGGCGGCTGCGGGTGCGCCCGGGTGCCGTCGAGTCGCGGGCGGGACCGGTCGGGTGCCCGTCCCCTGACGGGCGGCCGGAAGAGCCGGGGCGGGGCGCGCTCATACGAGGGCTCCGCTGGCGAGGACGGCGCGCAGGTCCTCGATGCGCCGGATGTTGAGGCGGACGAGCCCTCCGAGGTGCTGGACGCCGGTCTGCTGGGCGGCGTCGATGGTCAGGACGACCTTGGTGACCTCGAGCTCGAACTGCGCGAGCGCCCGCTGCGCCTCGATGAGGGGCCGCCGGGGTCCGGTGACCAGCACGACGATGGAGGTGTCGGGCGCCAGGGCCAGGGCCTCCGTGCACCGGCCGAAGACGTCGGACGACCCGAGCTCCACCCTGGCCAGCGCGTCGAGGGTGAGCGATGCCGTGGTGCGGGAGGCGGTCTGGTCGCGGCACACGACGGTGGTGTCCTGCTCGTCGCGGATGGCGCGCACGGCGACCGACGCGGCAGCGCTGATCCCGGTCTCGGCCTCGTCCTCGCCGCCGTCGTACTGCTCTGGGTCGGCGTCCACCACGAGGCACAGGTGCGAGCGCCGGGTGTCCAGGAACTGGCGCACGAGCAGGCGTCCGGCCTTGGCCGAGGAGCGCCAGTGGATGTAGCGGCGGTCGTCGCCGGGCTGGTACTCGCGCAGCGCGTGGAACGCCAGGTCCGACATCGACAGGTCCTGGGTCGTCTCGCCCTCGAGGTCGCGCAGCAGGCCGGCGCCGAGGCTCTCGAGGGAGACGGTGCGCGGGTGCACGTAGAGGTCGGTGACCTCGGTCCAGCGCTCGGTGCGCCGGACCAGGCCGAGCGGGTCGCCCTGCACGGTGCGGGCCGGCCCCACGGGGATGACGCCGCGGCGGTGGGTCGGGACCACGAAGAGCTCCTCGTGGGCCCTGCCCGACCCCAGCGGGGGAAGCGTGAAGCGGGCGGCGGAGACGCCCACGGGCAGCTCGACGAGCAGCGGCAGCATGCCGCGGCCGGACTCGTTGGTGACCGTGATCCGGCCGGTCGCCGGCTCGCCGACGCTGACGCGCACCGGCTCGAGGTCGGTGGTGACCGTGACGCGGGTGCGCCCGATCGCCAGCAGGACACAGCACAGCACCAGCACCAGGGCCGCGGCGCCGATCATCAGCCACTCGGTCCACCCGGTCCAGCGGCCGACCACCCAGCCGACGATCCCGAGCGTGAGGACCGCCCAGCCCAGCGGGGAGACCCAGCCCAGCAAGCCCGCCACCGGCGCCCACACCGGACGGGTCCGGTCGCGCAGGTCGTGCACCCGCGTCCGGAGGCCCTCGGGCACGGCGGGGGCGGTGAACCGCTCGAAACCCGTGAGGCTGGGGAGGCGCAGGGCCGGCAGCCCCGCCGACACCCGCGGCAGGGGCCGCGTGCGGCGCCGGCCGCGCTGGGCACGGCGGCCGGCCTCCGGCGCAGCCTGTCGGCCCGAGCGCAGGTCGGCTCGGCGGACGGTCCGCTCCTGGTCGGGGACGGTCCCGTCCCGCGGGGACTCCGGAGTGGACCCGTCCCGCGGGGACCCGGTGGGGGTGCTCATGTCGCGTAGGGCCTCAGGCTGCCCGCTCGGCGGGCGGCGCGACCTCGCCGAGGATCTGGTTGATGACCTGGTCGACGGTGGTGTCGGCGAACTGCGCCTCCGCGGTGAGCAGCAGGCGGTGGCACAGCACCGGGTTGGAGAGCATCTTGATGTCGTCGGGGATGACGTGGGTGCGGCCCTGGCTCGCCGCCCAGGTCTTGGCGCAGCGGACGAACGCGAGGCAGCCGCGGACCGACATCCCGAGCTTGACCGACACGTGCCGCCGGGAGGCCTCGGCGATCTGGGAGACGTAGGCGAGGATCGCCTTGTCGACGTGCACCTCGTCGGCCAGGGCCGCCATGTCGGTGATGACGCTGCTGGTCACGACGGCACCGAGCCCGCCGGCCCGGTCGCGGACCTTGGCGTTGGCCAGCACCGCAACGGTGGCCTCGAGGTCGGGGTAGCCCAGCGAGGTCTTCATGAGGAACCGGTCGAGCTGGGCCTCCGGCAGGCGGTAGGTGCCGGCCTGCTCGATGGGGTTCTGGGTGGCGATGACCATGAAGGGGCGCCCCGCCTCGTGGCGCACCCCGTCCACGGTGATGTGCGCCTCCTCCATGACCTCGAGCAGCGCGGACTGCGTCTTGGGCGAGGCTCGGTTGATCTCGTCGGCGAGGACGATGTTCGCGAAGATCGGGCCGGGGTGGAAGTCGAACTTCTGGGTGCTCGGGTCGTAGATCGTCACGCCGGTCACGTCGCTCGGCAGCAGGTCTGGGGTGAACTGGATGCGGGTGTTGGTGCCCTTCACCGTGCCGGCGAGTGCGCGGGCGAGCTGGGTCTTGCCGGTGCCGGGGTAGTCCTCGAGCAGGAGGTGGCCCTCGGAGAGCATGCAGGTCAGGGCGAGGCGGATCACGTGGTCCTTGCCGAGCACGGCCTTCTCGACGTTCTCCACCATCTGGGTGAACGCCTGCTCGAACCACTGGGCCTGCTCTGGGGTGACGGTCATGGGTGTGTGTTGCCTTTCGTTGCTGCTGGGGACTGACGGGGCGGGGCGGGGGGCCGGGGCCCCCTACCAGGTGATGGAGTCCTTCACCCCGTCGCAGATGGCTGTCACGGTGCTGCCCGGTATGCCGTAGAAGTTGTCGCTCTCCTGGTAGGCGTTGCCGCCCATGGACAGGTCGCGCCAGCCGCTGACGGTGTTGCCGTCGGCGCGGAAGGTGCAGGTCACGCCACCGTTGAAGTTGGCGGTGCGTACGGCGATCCAGCGGCACGAGGGGCTGGAGCAGGAGCCGTTGCCGGTGTTGCACGAGCGTTCGCCGCACGTCGACCCCTTGACCACCGTGACCGTGGGGTCGGCCGGGATGCTGACCCGGTCGGGTCCCACCCAGCCGGACCAGCCGGCGATGGTGTGCGCCCGGACCTCGAGGCCGTAGGTGCCGCCGGCGTCCCCGGTGAAGGAGACCTGCTGCCGGTCGGAGCTCCACGTCTGGTCGACCGCCCCGCGGACCTGCACCTGGTCGGTGGGGCGGCCGTTGTCGGGCGTGTCCCAGGTCCAGGTGATGGTCTTGCCGTTGCGGCTGCCCCGCAGGTTGGTCGGGGGCTTGGTGGCGCCGTAGGGCGTGAACTGGTCACTGCCCTGCGAGAAGGCGGACCACGAGGTGCCGTTGAAGGCGCGGACCGAGATGGACTGCGCCGTGTTGCCGGTGCCGGAGATGGTGAACTGCTTGCTGGAGCCGTTGGCGCAGGGGCAGTCGACGAAGCCGGAGCTGCCGCTGCTGCGCCACTCCAGGCGGGTGAACCCGGAGGCCCGCGAGCTGCCCAGGCCGACCGTGATGGTGGCCCCGTTGTTGGCCGAGGGGGTGCTCGCCCTCGGCTGGGCGGGCGCCTCGGGGATGCCGATGGAGCTGAACGAGGAGGTGTTGCTCTTCGGCGACTCGTTGTTGGCACCGTTGGTGGCGGTGACGACGTAGGTGTAGGTGCGCCCGTCGTAGACCACGCCGGAGTCGGTGTACTGCTGCGAGCCCGGGGAGACCTGGCCGATCTGGGTCCAGCCGCTGCCGTCCACCTGCCGGTAGACCGTGTAGTGCACGAGGGCGGGACCGTTCGGGGAGACCGGGTTCCACGACACCTGGACGTTGGTGCTGTCGTACCCGGCGGCCGGCTGCCGCGGCTGGACGTCGGGACGCTCCACGGCGGGCGGCGTGCCGGCCGACTGCAGCTCGACGGCCGGTCCGTAGGGGCCCGACCCCAGGCCGTTGGTGGCCCGGACCGAGACCTGCTGGACGTCGTTGTTGGTCAGGCCGCTCACGGTGGCCTGCTCGTCGCCGGCCACGGCCTTGACCGTCTTGACCACACCGGTCGTGGTGTCGGTGAACTTCGCCGTGTAGGACACGACGTCGCTGCCCTTCTTCGGCGGCGGGTCCCACCTCACGGTCAGCGTGCCGTCACCACGGGTGACCATGCTGACCCCGGTGACCGGGTTGGGCGCGGTGTCGGGCACGACCGGGCCGGCCTCGGCGCTGGGGTCGCTGTCGCCGATGCCGTTGACGGCGACGACGGAGAACCAGTACTGCTCACCGTCCTGGAGCCCGGCGATCGTGCACGGCGAGGCCGAGCAGGACGTCGTCTTGGCGCCCGGTCCGCGACCCGTGACGG
This sequence comes from Pedococcus sp. 2YAF34, assembly GCF_052114585.1. Classification (NCBI taxonomy): domain Bacteria; kingdom Bacillati; phylum Actinomycetota; class Actinomycetes; order Micrococcales; family Intrasporangiaceae; genus Pedococcus; species Pedococcus sp. 2YAF34. Next base: position 211,175 of record NZ_JBFRFA010000002.1, on the reverse strand, counting down.
TGTACCCGGTCACAGGGCTGCCGCCGTCGAAGCTCGGCGGCACCCAGGAGACCCGGGCCGTGCCGCCGTTCACGCGGTCGGGGACGGCGCGGACGCCGGTGGGGGCGAGGGGGCGCCCGAGCACGCTGATCGTGCCCCGACCCACGGCGTTGCGGCCGGGGGCGTCGGAGACCGAGACCGTCACCGACCCCGATCCGGACGAGTTGTCGTCAGCCGACACCGTGAGGACGCAGCCGCTGAAGCTGGACGTCAGCCCCTTGCCGCTCTCGATGCGGGCCGCGCCGATGGAGCACTGCGGCTTGTCCAGCGGCGAGTCGAGGTAGGACCGCAGGTCGACCGTGCGGGAGGACCCGGCCTCGAGCCCGGCGACCGTGAACGGGCGCACCCGCGGCGGTGGGGCGGTCGTCGCCACGGCGTTGCCCTGCTCGTCGAGCACGGGGGCGGTGGACTGGCCGCTGAGGCCGAGCACGCCGACCCTGATGTAGGAGACCTCGTCGGCGCCGCGCGCCTGGATGCGGAGCCGGCCGTTGCTGCTGGTCGGGGCGCCGGCGTCGGCCTTGAGCGTGACCCCGCGCCCCCCGTCGCCGTCCTGCCTCAGGGCGACCCCGCGCGGCTCGGGCTCCCAGCGGACGTCGAAGCGCACGTCGTCGAAGGTCATGCCCGGGGGCAGCCAGGCGTGGCACAGCGTCGGGATGTCGAGGCTGCGGGGCCGGCCTGCCGCCACGAGGCTGACCGAGAAGTCGGGGCAGCTGAGCAGCGGCACCTTGGGCCCGACCTGGACCGGGATCGAGACGTAGGCGGTGCGGAAGTCCTTCTGGTCCACGCTCTCCCGGTCGGTGACCTCGAGCATCACCGCAGCCGGGCCGACGTACCCGTGCGACGACTTCAGCGTCAGGGTGCCCTTGTCCTCGTTGGTGACGCTGAGGTCCTCAGCGGGCGAGGCGCTGAGCGTGTCGGGCGTCGTCAGGGCGATGACCCGGGACCGGGGCGACTTCACGTAGTCGCCCAGCGCGACCGTCTCGGTGGAGTCCTTGCCCATCTCGATGAGCGACCCGCTCACCACGAACGGCAGCCCGTTGTTGCCGGTCGGGACGAAGATCAGCGCCATGGCGGTCTCGCCGTCGGCGTCCCGGATGACGTAGGGCACGGTGTGGGGGTGGTCGAGCACCTTGACCCTGACCTGGTTGCCCTCGATCGTCCCCTCGGGTGACAGCAGCCGGTCGACCACCAGCGAGCTCTGGTCACCGTCAACGTCACGGTCGTTGGCCAGCACGTCGACGAGCACGGTGTCCTCGCCGGCCACGGGCTTGGCCACGTCGTCGACCGCGACGGGACGGTTCTTCCACCCCGGCACCGGCAGCACGGTGATCGCGGCCCGCGACGGGTCGAAGACGCCGTTGTCGATGCCGTAGGTCAGCACCTGCGGTCCGGCCTGCACCTTGGGGACCACGGTGCGGAAGCTGCTGGCCTCGGCGTCGACCTTCCACTTCGCGAGGGTCTGCTCGTCGTTGAGGTCCTTGTACTGGACGTCGATCGCGTCGCCACGGGCGATGAGGTCGTTCTCCGTCGGGTCGAGCGTGACGGTCTTGCCGGGGGCGGCGCGGACCTCGTCCTGCACGGCCACCGGCGGCTGCGGGTCCCCGGGGGCGACGACACCGATGCGCACGAACCCGGTGCTCTTGGCGCCGTACCGGTCGGCGACGGTGTAGTGGAGCACCTCCGTGCCGGTCGCGCGGGGGTAGGCCTCGTACTTGATGGTGGACGTGCCGATGCCGGTGACCCGGCCGAGCGACAGGTCGACGGCGCCGCCGTCCTCGCCCTCGATGCCCTGGACGGTCACGCTGTCCCCGTCGGGGTCCACCCCGGACACGGGCACCGTGACGGTCAGGGGCTCACCCGAGACGACGCTGGCCGAGAAGCTGCGCGCGACGGGTGCCTGGTTGGGGTTGCTCGCCCCGGGCAGGGGCTTGACCGTGACCGAGACCCGGCCGGAGCGGGCCTTGGCCTTCTCCCCGATCGGGTACGCGGAGTACTCGATGGTGACGACCTTCTCCACGGTGACGGGCGTGGCGGCATCGGGGACGTAGCGGATGACGTTGCCGGAGGCGAAGGCGTTCTGCGGCTCACCGGCCCCGAGCACCTTGACCGTCTCGGGGTCCAGGACCAGGGGGATGCCCTCGGCCATGGAGTCGTTGTCGAGCACCGGGATGCTGACGCTGTCCTGGGCCCGGACCACGGCGGTGTCGTCCTGGATGATCGGCAGGGCCTTGGGGTCGGTCGGTCGCTGGGTGACCGTCACCTCGCCGGTGGCCGACTTCCTGCCGTCGCTCACGGTGTAGCGGACGGTGCCGGTGCGCGGCTTGGAGCCACCGGTGAACGGGTCGAGCGCCTCGATGCGCACCCACCGCCCCTGGTAGATCGACGGGCGCAGCCAGGAGCTGTCCTTGTCGACCGACACGCTGCGGGTGACCAGGACGTCGGCCCGCGGGGAGTAGTCGTTGGCCAGCACGTCGGCCATGACCGGGGTCTGGTCGCGGACCGTGGCGGCCTCGGGCACGGCGACCGGCGGGGCGTCCGGGTCGGGGTCGTCGATGAGGTCGATGCGCACCCGCCCTGGGGCGACGCCCTGTCCGACCTGCGCCGCGTACGTCAGCTCGTAGGTGCCCTTGGCTGCGCCGGTGACGGTCACGACTCCCGTGTCGAGGTCGCTCTCGACGTCGAGCGCACCGGTGGGGCGGACCTCGGTGGCCAGCCGCATCTTCGCGTCCGGCTCCTCGGGGTCGGCGCCGGCGATGTCGTTGCCGAGCGGCTCGATCTGCAGCGGCTTGCCGACGACACCGCGTACGACGTCGGGCTGGGTGAGGGGGGCTCGGTAGCGGCCGTCCTTGTCGAGGACGGCCAGGGTGACCCGCCCCTGGGTGACGCCGCCGCGGCCGTCGTCGACGGTGTAGGGCACCGCCTGCGAACCGGCCTTCTCGCGGGCCTGCACGACGAGGCGGCCGAGGCCGTCGACGAGGCTGTCGGAGTCGGCGGGCTGCACGATGACCTGGTCGCTCTCGGGGTCGCGCCAGTCACCGACCACGGAGACGGGCAGGCGCCCGCTGGCTACGACCGGGTACGCCGTCTTCGCCAGGGTCGCCGCCCCTTCCCGCAGGAAGGGGGCGCTGTTGACCTGCTCGTCGACGATCGAGACGGTGACCGTCGCCTGCGGGTGCGCGGCGGCGGTGCCGTTGTTGACCTTGTAGGAGAAGGAGAACGACTGCACGTCGGGGTGGCTCGGCACGCTGACGTCGATGGACTGGCCGTCGCCCGCGACGGTCGCGGTGACCCCGGTAGCCGTGGGCTGGGTGACCTCGCTGGGGGCGATGGCCAGGATCGACCCGGCCGTGTCGGTGTCGTTGTCGAGGACGTGCAGCTTCGACGTGCGACCCGGGCGCACCTTGAGGTTGTCGGGCTCGGCTTTCGGCGGCTGCGGCGTCGTCGTGTCGTCGACGACGTTCTTGTCCTTGTTGTCGTTGTTGTCGTCGGTCTTGCTCGGGGGGATGACCGAGTCCCAGTTGTCGATCTTCAGCGGCTTGGAGTCCAGGTCCCAGGCGTCGCCGGTGTCGAGGTCGTTGAGGACGATGAGGTTGCGGTTGGTGCGCAGGGCCATGCCGTCACGCAGCGGCACGTCGCCCGGCTTGTCGAGGGTGCCGGCCGTGACCGTCACGCCCTGCCCGCAGTTGGCGCCGTAGTAGGCCTTGGCCGTCTGGGCCCAGGCCGCGTGGAGGCAGTCGCCGAGCCGGACCGGTCGCGACACCTTGGGCCTCTCCGCCCCCGGGCCCACCTGGCTCGGGAGCCGGACCCCGGCCTGGCCGGGCTCCCCACCGAGGCCGACGACCTTGAGCTCGGTCGTGGTCTCCAGGGCCACCGACCCGGCGTCCGGGCCGGGCTGCTGCAGCGCGGCGTACGCCATGCCCCCCAGCCGGTCGGCGCCACCGGCGACGGGCTTGTCGAGGCCCTGGGCGAAGACCTGGTCCGCCACCGGGTTGTAGACGACCCAGCGCTTGCCGACCGCGGTGATGTCGACGGCGCTCGACTCCAGCTTGATCTTGTCGGTCACCGGCGTGCCGAAGGAGCCGCCCACGACCGGGACGGAGACGACCTTGCCGGTGGCCGCCGACACGACGTGCACGCCACCGGAGGTGTCGACGGCCATCGCGGCGACGGCGCCCGCGGTGGCCAGGGGCTTGGCCGAGGTCGACAGCGAGAGCCCGGACAAGGGCGCGGCGGGGTCGACCCGCTGGGCCCAGACCTTGCCGGTCCTGGGGTCGACCATGGCGAGGGTGCCGCCGCGCAGGTCGCCGGTGCCAGGCACGAACTCGGCGCCGACCGGCTTGGCCTTCTGCGGCAGCTGGACGGGGGAGGTGGAGTCGATGCGACCGGTCAGCGGGTCGATGGGGACGAGCTGGTTGCCCGAGGTGAGGATGCCCCCGACCGCCGCCCCGTCCTGGAGCACGTCGAGCCCCGCGCCCGGCGTGACGTTGGCCTGGATGCCGGCGTCGAACTGCCGCGCCGCCTTGTTCATCCGCGCGAACTGGCTGTAGTTGGTCGCCGAGACCCAGACGCCGCCGTCGTTGAGGTCGGCCTCGTGGACGGTCTCGCCCTTGGACTGGACCGCGAAGAAGGCGAGGCTGGACGCCGCCACGGCGACGACGACCCCCGACGCCACTCCTGTGCGCCGGCGCGAGACCGATCTCATGTGCTTGGTGCCCCCGTGCTGCTGGTGGTGCTCGTGGTGGTCGTGCCCGTGGTGGTGCCGGTCGTGCTGGCCACCGCGCTGGTCGTGGGTCGTGGTGCTCACCCGGCTGGTGCCGACTCCGGGTCCTCGTGGTCGAGCGCATCGAGCAGCGCGAGGTCGGCCTCCGTCACCAGACGGGTCGACAGCGCGTGCTCGACGAGGCGTGCCTTGCGGTTGCTGGCGAGCTTCCCCGGCCCACCGTGCAGTCCACGAGTACCAGCATCCGCGAGCTTTTGACAGACATTGTCCAGTTTTCGGTTGAACTTCGTGACCTTCCAGCCCAGCCGCGCCGCCGCGTCGGCGGACGACGGGATCTGGCCGGGAGCGGAGTACGAGCGCCGGAGCAGCCCTTCGCACAGGGCGACCATGAGCAGCTTCTGGTCGGGGGTGAACGTGACCCGCCCGACCGTGGTCTCCCCGGTGCTCTCGTCCTCGGCGACGTCCTCGGTGCCCGTGGCGGTGAAGGCGGGGGTGTCGACGATGACGTCGAAGTCGTAGGTCGTCGGGCCGGCGGTGAACCACACCGTGAACCGCTCGAGCGCCAGCGGGATCCGGGCGCCGGGGTTGAGCCAGGCCTGGAACAGCCCCTTCTTGTCCGCGACGGTGGCGGTCAGCGTGGTGCCGACGTTGGTCAGCCACCACAGGCCGCCGTCCTCGACCACCTGCAGGAAGCTGCGGTGCAGGAAGGGGTTGTCGTCGATCTCCACGTCGCCGGTGCGCCCGATGGTCAGCGGCGTCCCGGGCTGCGCGACGAACTCCTCCCCGCAGAACTCCACGGTGACGCTGCCGGTCCTGGTCGCCGTGCTCACTTGGCCCTCCCGCACTGGGGTGTCGAGTAGTCGGAGGTCGGCCCCTCGCGGCTCACCTTGACCTGGCCGCAGACCTGGGTGCCCTTGCGGGCCCTGACGGTGAAGGTGGAGACGTCGAGGGGAGCCCCGTCGATGGCGGTGGCGAGCACCGAGGTCCCGGACCCGGTGCGCAGGAAGAACCGGTCGACCTTCTCGGGCGAGAGGTACTGCCAGGTGAACTTCACGCCGCCTGCGACGCCGACCGCCTCGATCGTCGGGGTGCTGGGGACGGAGAGCGCGAGGTCGCCGCTCTGGCTCGCGACCGTGGTCGGGACGTCCTGGGGGTCCTCGCCCCCGCGGCCGAGGAGGGTGGAGACACCCACCACCACAGCCACCACGGCGACGGCGATCGCGGCGAAGGTCACCGCGGGGTTCCGTGCCGGCGCGGGCGCAGGTGCGTCCGCCCCGACCTGGCGGGCCGCGAGCCGGTCGCGGCTCACGGTGCCCCCCGCGTCGGGCAGGTCGGCCCCGGGGCGCTCGTACGCGGTGTGCGTGCCTGCCGCGACCGCACCCTGGGCGCCGGTCACGGCCGTCGTGCCGCCGACCGATCGGGGCGGGCGCGGTGGGACGGGCGGGGCCTGGCCCTGGACGGCCTGGGGAGCCCGCACGCGGGTGCGGTCGTCCTCGGCCCCGGGCGCCGGGGCGCTCTGGTCGGCGAGCGTGGTCTGCCCCTGCTCGTCGAGGACGACGATGGCGGTGCGGGAGAACCGCTGTTCCTGCTCGATCTCCTGCAGGGCCCGGGCGAACTGCAGCGCCGTCTGCGGCCGGGCGGCAGGGTCCTTGGCCATCGCCTGCGCCAGGAGCCGCTCGAGCGAGACGGGCACGTCGGCCCGGCCGGTCGGCGGCACGGGGGCGGTGCGGATCCGCGGCATGAGGCCGTAGGCGGAGTTGTCGCCACCGGGGACCTCGAACGGCGAGCGCCCCACGAGCAGCTGCCACAGCGTCGCGGCCAGGGAGTAGACGTCGGCCCGGGCGTCGCCGTTGGACTGGCCGAAGAGCACCTCCGGCGGCGCCCACGGCACGCTGACGCCCACGTCGTCATCGTCGTCGTCGGCCGCGCCGTGGCCGAGCTGCCCGGCGATGCCGAAGTCGGTGAGGCCGGGGGCGCCGTACTGGCTGACCAGCACGTTGGCCGGCTTGATGTCGCGGTGGGTGATGCCCGCACGGTGGGCGGTCTCGACCGCGCTCGCGAGCTGGATACCCGTCCGCAGCACGTCCTCGACGCCGAGGCGCTCGGTGCGCGAGCGCACCGCGAGGTTCGGCGGCGGGTAGTACTTCATGACCAGGTAGGGACGGCCGTCCACGGACGTGCCCGAGCGGAACACCTGGACGATGTAGGGGTGGTCGGCGAGCTGGGCCATGGTGTCGGCCTCGTCGCGGAACTGCCGGCGGATCGAGTCCGTGAGCCCCTCGCCCTTGAGCACCTTGACGGCGACGCGCATCCGCGGCATCTGCTGCTCGTAGAGGTAGACGTCGGCGTAGCCGCCCGACCCCACGAGCTCGCGGAAGACCAGCCCGTCCAGCTCCGGCGGGGTCGTCACCGTCACGTGGGCACCTCGTAGGTGAAGGTGGCCTCGTCGGCCAGGCCCACCACGGTCCCGGGCTCGATGACCTGGCTGTCGCTGGGCCGCAGGCGGACGGCCTGCTGCCCGGGCAGCGTGACCGTGGTGCCGTTGGTCGAGCCGAGGTCGCGGACCAGCACGTGCCAGCCCTCGAGGACGATCTCGACGTGGTTGCGCGAGATGTCGTTCTCCCGGCTCACGACCCGGACGAGGTGCGGTCGCTGGGCAGGCGGCAGGTCGGCGTTGACCTTGGGCGCACGGCCGAGCAGCACGCCGCGGTCGAGGGTCACGACGTCGCCGGTCGAGAGGCGGATCGTGCCGAGCGGCGGCCTGGGCGTCTGGAACGGCTGCTGCGGCGGGATGTCGCGGTCGCAGACCCGGCAGGTGCCCGCGTGCGGCGGGCTGGGGTGGCCGGCGGGGCACAGCACCGCGAGGACGATGGGTCCGCGGGGTATGGAGCCGGTGGCCGTCACCGGCAGGCTCGCCCGGTCGACGGTCGCCGACTCCACTTCGGGCGCGGGGGCCGGCCCGGGCTCCGGGGTGGCGGGCTGAGGCTCTGACCGGGGCACGGACAGAGGCTGGGGCGCGGGGGGAGCAGGCGTCGGTACCGGTGAGGGCGTGGTGGGCGCGGGCACGCTCGGCGCGGCCGGCCCACCGCTCGGGGTGGCGCGGCGCCCGGGCATCTCGGTGGCGGGCGAGGCGGCAGGAGCGCCCCAGCCCTGGACGGCCGCGGGCGGGCTGACCGGTGCAGCGGCGGGCGGCGGCTCGACCGGCGCCGGTGCCGGCGCGGGCGGCGTGACCGGGAGCTGGGTGGTCGGGGTCGCGGGACGGCCCACGTCCTCGGCCGGGGCGACGTTGCTGCCCCCGCGGCGCCAGGGGACCGACTCGATGAGCCCGCTGCCCGCACCCGGCGATGCTGGGGCGGGCGCGGCCGGCGCACCCGCGGGACCGGCGGGCGAGGCGGGACCCGGAGGCGTGGCTGGCGCAGTACCGGTCGGTCGTCCCTGCTGGGTGTGCTGCGGTGGGGGGAGCGTGTGGTCCGAGGGTCGCCCGCCCGGGAGGTCGGCGGCCGTCTCGTCGGCCTTCGCGGCAGCCGGATCGGCCGCGTGCTCGACGCCTGCGGCCTCCTCCATGGGGACGCGCCCGATGGGCGGCTCCCGGAGGGTGCCGGTGTCGTGGTTGGGCAGGAACGGCGGCGCCCCGGTCGAGCCCGGCGCCCCGAACAGGTAGTCGTAGCCGGGCACGTCCTGGACGGCCAGCCCGTCGGCGTCCTCCGCAGCGGCAGCGGCGTCGGCAGGCGGGGGGCCGCCTCGGCGCAGGCGTGCGGGCAGCTGCCAGCCCTTGACCGCACCGGGCGAGCCGAGCTCGCCATCGGGCAGGACCTCCGCGGCCGGCGCTGGCAGCGGCTCGCCGGAGTGCAGCACGAGCTCGGTGGTCCCGTCCGGTGCGTCCTCGTCGGCCCAGGGGCCGCGGCGCGCCGCGTGGATCTCCACGTCGCCGTCCGGACCCGGCACCACGGCGTACGCGGTGCCGCGGGCGACGACGCGCACGGGGTCGCCGTCCTGGACGGCCACGAAGTCGGGGGTGGTGCGGACGCCGTCGCGGGTCAGCGCGTCGAGCAGCTCGTCGAGCTCACCCGACCCGGCCGCCCCACGGGCGCGCACGACGACGTCGTCGGACCCGGCACCCCGCACGAGGGCGAAGACGCCACCAGCCGAGATGGCGGACCATCCCGGCTGGTCGGGGGCGTGGAAACGGACGTCCGTCACGTCGCGGGCCCCCTGACCTCGCGGCGCGGGGCGGTGTCGACGTCGAGGTCGTCGTCGTCCTCGCGGCGGTCGAGGGCGACGACCACGACGGTGACGTTGTCGCGACCACCGGCGTCGACGGCGGCGTCGACCAGCGCGACCGCTGCCTGCTCGGGGTCGTCGTGGGCGGCGACGACGGCACCGATCTCGTCGTCACCGAGCTCGCCGTTGAGGCCGTCGGAGCAGACGAGGAACCGCTCCCCCACCTGCGGCGGGAACACCCACAGGTCGACGGCGGGCATGGTGTCTGCACCCAGCGAGCGCGTGACGACGTTGCGCAGCGGGTGGCGGGCGGCCTCGGCCTCGGTGATGAGCCCGGCGTCGACGAGCTCGCGCACCTCGGAGTGGTCGACGGTCACCGGCTGCAGGCGCCCGTCGACGAACCGGTAGACGCGCGAGTCGCCCACGTTGAAGACGGCCCAGTGGGTCGAGCCCCCCGCACTGACGACGGCGATGCCGGCCGCCGTGGTCCCCATACCGGTCTGCTCGGGGTGACGTGCCACGGACCGCAGGATGCGGGCATTGGCCTCGGTGAGCGCGGCGACGACGTCGTCGCGCACGAGGACGGTGCGCTCGGACAGCCCGCGCAGGCACTCGACGACGATCGCGCTCGCCACCTCGCCCGCCGCGTGGCCACCCATGCCGTCGGCGACGGCGAAGACCGCACCCTCGGTCGTCAGGTCGTCCTCGTTGTGGTCGCGGACCCGGCCCACGTCGGTCGCCGAGCCGACGCGCAGCGTCAGCCCGGACAGCTGCACCTGCCGGGTGGTCACCGGGTCACCCGGACGGTCTGCATGAGCTCCTGGATGGCGGCGTACTCGTCGGCGACCTCGGGGCCACCCACCGAGCCGGTCACCTGGATCAGGTCGACCACCTGGCCGCGGCGCGCGCCGGCGAACAGGTGCGCCTGGACGACGTCACCGACCTGGTCGTCGGTCCACGACACGTTGACGCCGACGAAGGGCACGGTGTCGATCTCGACCTCGAAGGGCTCGTCCATCTCGCCGTCGGGCCGCTCGCCCACGAACGCCTTGAGCTCGGCGAGCGCCCGGCCGATGGTGAACTCCGCCGAGCGGGTGAACCCGCGGACGACGAGGTTGGGGGCGAACGCGCCGACCTGCTCCGCGCGCCGGGCCGCGAGCAGCGTGCCGGGGACCCGCACCGGCGACCACCCGTCGGGGATGTCGACGGTGACCGAGGGCGGGCCGGGGAACTGCTCGCTCGGGTACTTCAGGGTGGGCATCGGGACCTTTCGGGGGTGCTCGGTGGCCATCGACCTCGCCGGCGACCGCTCCGGCAAGGCTAGGCGCGGCGCAGGCCGGTTCCCATGGGGAGCACTCCCCATCACCCACCCTGCCGACACGGCCGGGCCAAGGCTCCCACACGTGGGCAAACCGGGAAACCTCGACAGACCGGTCAGACCGGGAACCTCAGTCGGCGACACCCTGCAGCGCCGCCAGCGTGGCCGGCACGTCGTCCACGACCACCGCGTCGACGCCGGCCCCCACCAGCTCGGTGGCCACCTGCGCGTCCGGGCACCACGCGACCACCTCGAGACCCGCGTCATGGGCCACCTGCACCGCGTACTCCGCGGAGCGGAACGTCGGCGAGTGGTCCATGGGGTTGGGCCCGAAGGAGGACCAGTGGGCGGCGACACCGTCGACGCCGAGGTGGGCCGCCGCAGGGATGGCCTTGCGCAACGGGAACCCGATCCAGGTCAGCAGCGCCCGCGGCACGTCGGGGGCCACCTCGTGCAGGACGAGCAGGGCCGCGGGGTCGAAGGACGACACGAGCAGCGGCCGGCGCGCCACCTCGGCGGCGACCACCGGCGCGAGCAGGGCCGCGGTGGTCGAGGACGGCGGGCGGACCGCGTCCTCCAGGGAGGTCTTGAGGTCGAGGTTGACCCCGGTGCCCTCGGGGAGCGCGTCGAGGACCTCGGCCAGCGTCACCGCACCGAGCTCACGCGCCCGGTCGAGGGTGAGGTCGGCGACGAACTCGGCGTCACCGACCGTCGGGTAGTGCCCGACGACCAGCTCGTCGTCACCGGTCCGCCGCACGTCCAGCTCCACCCAGCGCAGCCCGCTGCCGGCGGCGGCGACGATCGACCCGAGCGAGTTCTCCGCGTGCCCGTCGACGGTGTCGCGGCCGAGCCCCCGGTGGCCCAGGACCGTGGGCCTCCCCCCGAAGACCCTCACGCGTCGCCGGCCCCGGCCGACTCGGGCTGCTGCGCCCACCACTGCCGCAGCGCGGCCTCCGCGGCGTCCCGGCCGATGGGGCCCTGCTCCATCCGCACCTCCAGGAGGAAGGAGTAGGCGCGCCCCAGGACGGGTCCGGGGCGGATGCCGAGGACCTCGGCGATCTCGTTGCCGTTGAGCTCGGGGCGCACCCTGGCCAGCTCCTCGGCCTCCTGCAGCGCCCCGATGCGCACCTCGAGGGCGTCGTACGTGGCCGAGAGCCGCGCCGCCTTCCTCGCGTTGCGGGTCGTGGAGTCCGACCGGGTCAGGCGGTGCAGCCGGGGAAGCAGGGGTCCGGCGTCGGTGATGTAGCGACGTACGGCCGAGTCGGTCCACTGCCCGTCGCCGTACCCGTGGAACCGCAGGTGCAGCTCGGTGAGCCGGGCGACGGCCTTGACCGTCTCCTTGTCGAAGCGCAGGGCCTTGAGGCGCTTGGACGCCAGCTTGGCGCCGACGACCTCGTGGTGGTGGAAGGAGACGCCTCCGCCGTCCTCGAACCGCCGCGTCGCGGGCTTGCCGATGTCGTGCAGCAGGGCGGCCAGGCGCAGCCACAGGTCCGGCCCCGGCACCGACTCCGGCGGGCCGCCGGCCGGGCCCTCGAGGGCGATGGCCTGGTCGAGCACGGTGAGCGAGTGCTCGTAGACGTCCTTGTGCCGGTGGTGCTCGTCGATCTCGAGCCGCAGGGCGGGCAGCTCGGGCAGCACGTGGTCGGCCAGCCCGGTGTCCACGAGCAGCCGCAGGCCGGGGCGTGGCGCGGGGGCGAGCAGCAGCTTGGTCAGCTCGTCACGCACCCGCTCGGCCGAGACGATCCCGATCGAGCCGGCCATCTGCACCATCGCGGCGCGCACCTCCGGCGCCACCTCGACGCCGAGCTGCGCGGTGAACCGGCAGGCGCGCATCATCCGCAGCGGGTCGTCACCGAACGACAGCTCCGGGGCCCCCGGGGTCCGCAGCCGTCGGGCGGCGAGGTCGGCCAGCCCGGCATACGGGTCGACGAACTCCATCGACGGCAGCCGCAGCGCCATCGCGTTGACGGTGAAGTCGCGGCGGACGAGGTCGTCCTCGAGGTTGTCGCCGAAGGCGACCACGGGCTTGCGCGTCTCGCCGTCGTAGGCGTCGGCCCGGTAGGTCGTGACCTCGACGGTGTGCTCGCCGCGCCGGGCGCCGATCGTGCCGAACTCGCGGCCGATGTCCCAGTGCGCGTCCGCCCAGGGCCGCAGGATGGCCAGCGTCTCGTCGGGGGTCGCGCTGGTCGTGAAGTCGAGGTCCGGGGAGGTGCGGCCGAGGAACGCGTCGCGCACCGGGCCGCCGACCAGGGCGAGCTCGTGGCCGGCCGCGGCGAAGAGGCCGCCGAGCTCGGTGAGCAGGGGGACGACCGGCGCGAGGTGGGCGGTGGCCTGTCGCATGAGCTCGGGCAGCAGGGCCGGTGCGGGGTCGGCCTGCGGCTCGCGGGGATCAGCGGTGGACACGAAGGACAAGCCTAGGCGCTCGTTAGAGTGGCCGGGTGAGCTCCCCTGCGCGTGACCCCGAGCGGCTGGTTCCCAGCCGCCCGAGGCTGCCCGCGGTGGAGGAGCGCTCCGCCGGGGGCATCGTCGTCGACATCCACGACGGGGTCGCGCGGATCGCCGTCATCGCCCGCCGCAACCGGGCCGGCCGCGTCGAGTGGTGCCTGCCCAAGGGCCACCGGGAGGGTTCGGAGACCCTGCCCGAGACCGCCGCGCGGGAGGTCGCCGAGGAGACCGGTATCGAGGGCCGCGTGCTCACCGAGCTCGGCACCATCGACTACTGGTTCGCCACCCACGACCACCGCGTGCACAAGTTCGTCCACCACTACCTCCTCGAGGCCACCGGGGGCCGGCTCACCATCGACAACGACCCCGACCACGAGGCCATCGACGTCGCCTGGCTGCCCCTGCGCGAGGCCCACGAGCACCTCACCTTCCCCAACGAGCGCCGCATCGCCCGACAGGCCTGGCACCGTCTGGCCGGAGACGGGTGATGGCCCGGTCCCCCGTATGCCGCGTGATCGCCGCGGCAGTGCTCGTGCTGCCCGCGCTCGCGGCCGGCTCCGCGACCGGCTCGGTCCCGGGGGCGTCGGCCGACCCGGCGCCCACCGGCGGTGCCGCGGCCGCGCTGCCGGAGATCCGTCCCGCCGCCGACGCCGCCGGCACCACCCTGCAGCTCACCGGCCTGAGCCCTGCCGTCGTCACCCCGGGCGACACGCTGACCGTGAGCGGGACCATCCGCAACGACGGGACCAGGGCGCTGAGCCGACCCCTCGTGCGCATCGTCGCCGGCTCCTACCCCGCCGCCCCCAACGCCCGCCAGGCCGTCCGTGACTGGGCGGCCTCCACCGGCCCGGCGCAGGGCTCGGTCGTCGGCCAGGCGCGGCTGGCCGGCACCGTCGCGCCGGGCACGTCGGCGGCGTTCCGGGTCAAGGTCACCGGTCTCGCCGCGCTGCGCACCGAGGCGACGTACGGCGCGCTGCCCCTGAGCGTGGAGTCGGGGACCGCCGCGGTGCGCACGTTCGCCGGCTACCAGCGGATCAAGCAGTACCAGCCGATGTCGGTGGCGTTCGCGGTCCCGTTGACCCTCGACCCCGACCCCGACCTCTTCGGTGCCACCGGCGCCGCGCGTGAGACGGCCTGGGGCTCTGCCCTCGAGCCCTCGTCCCGGCTGAGCCGGGTGCTGGACGCCACCCAGGACGCCGCGGTGACCTGGGCCGTGGACCCGTCGCTCACCCCGAGCCTGCTGCCCGCCCCGTCCGACGTGGGGGCCACCGGCACCCGGGAGAACGCCCTGCGCACCGCCACCGAGCTGCGGATCACCTCGGCGTCGGCGCAGCACACGCCGTGGGTGCTGCCCGACACCGACGCAGACCTCGGTGCCGTTGCCGGCCAGGGCAGTGCCGAGGGCCTCTTCGAGTCGCTCATCGAGCGCTCCGCCGACGTGGCCGAGCAGCTGCACGGCCGCGCCGACATCGCCTGGCCCGCCGACGGCACCTACACCGTGCGGGCGGAGACCGGGCTGCGCCGGCTGTTCCGGGTGCCTGCGCTGGCCGCCCAGGTGGCCTCCACCAGCGCCCTGCCGCAGGGGCTCGCCGGCCAGACGCCGGGGGCGGCCCAGCGCAGCACCACCGGCCTTCCGCTGCTCGCCTACGACGACTCCCTGAGCACGCTGCTCGGGCACACGCGCTCCGCGCAGGAGGGCCTGCTGAGCACCCAGCAGTTCGTCGCGGAGTCGGCGGCCCTGCTCAACGAGCTCCCCGGCACCTCGGGCCGGGCCGTTTTCGTCACCGCACCGCGGTCGTTCAACCCCGATCCCGCCACGGCCAAGCGGTTCCTCGCGACCGTGTCCGCGATCCCGTGGCTGTCCCCCACCGCCACCGAGGCGGAGCTGGAGGCGGCGCGCCGTACCGCCCCCACACAGGCCGCCCCCGTCACCCGGCCCACCACGCCCGCGGAGGGTGCCACGCGGCCGGTGCTCACCGCCACGCGCATCAGCGACCTCGAGCGCACGTTGCGCACCGTGCGCGGCGTCGCCCAGATCCGCGACGACGGCGACCTCTTCGCCCGCACGTGGACCCGTGCCGCCGAGCAGCTCGCCTCGACCCGGTGGCGCTCGGCCCCCACCGCCTGGAACACCCTCAGCGGCCGCGTGACCACCGCCGCGCGCCAGACGACGACCGCCGTGAAGGTCAGTGCCGGCACCATCAACTTCCTCGCCGACTCCGGCCGCCTCCAGATCACCGTCACCAACGACCTCGACCTGCCGGTGGAGAACGTCAAGCTCACCGTGGAGGCGTCCAACCCGCGGCTGCGCATCGACAGCCAGCCCTCGGTGCTGCGCATCGGCCCGCACAGCCGGGCCACCGTCAGTGTCAGCGTCACCGCCCTGGCCGCCGGCCTCGTGCCGCTGCGCACCACCCTGACCACCCCCGACGGCACCGTGGTCGGGCAGGGCGCCGACGTGATGGTGCGCGTGACCCCCACCGGCAACTGGGTGTACGCCGCGCTGGGTGGCCTCGCGGCGCTCGTCCTTGCCCTCGGTATCGTGCGCACCGTCCGGCGCCGGCCGGGCCGCGACGACCACCCCACCCCCGACACCCACCCCGTGGAGGCTTCCGGATGAGCGACACCTCGCCGGAGGGGAGGGCCGAGGACGAAGCCGAGGCCCCCGAGGGCAGCCTCGCCCGGTCCAGCGCAGTGATGGCGGCCGGCACGATCGTGTCGCGCCTGCTCGGGTTCGCCCGGGCCGCGCTGCTCGCCTCGGCGGTCGGCATCGGCCTCGCCGCCGACACGTTCCAGGTGGCCAACACCCTGCCCAACCAGTTCTACCTGCTGCTCGCGGGCGGGGTGCTCAACGCCGTCCTGGTCCCGCAGATCACCAAGGCCTCGACCCACGCCGACGGCGGCGACCGGTTCGTCAACCGCCTCATCACCCTGTCGCTGGCCCTGCTGCTCGGCGCGACCCTGGTCGTCACCGCCGCCGCCCCGCTGCTGGTGCGGCTGTTCTCCCAGAACTGGAGCTCGACCGCCCTCGGGCTCGCCACCGCCTTCGCGCTCATCTGCCTGCCCCAGGTCTTCTTCTACGGGCTCTACACGCTGCTCGGCCAGGTCCTCAACGCGCGCGGCAAGTTCGCGGCCTACATGTGGGCTCCGGTGCTGGCCAACCTCGTCGCCATCGTCGGGCTCGTCTTCTTCCGCCTGGCCCACGCCAAGAACATCCCGGTCGCGGACTGGACCCCGTCCATGGTCTGGCTGCTCGCCGGCACGGCCACCCTCGGCGTGGTGGCCCAGGCCGTGGCGCTGTGGCTGCCGCTGCGCAGGATCGGGTTCCGGTACCGGCCCGTGTGGGGCTTCCGTGGCGTCGGCCTCGGTTCCGCCTCGCGCGTCGCGGTGTGGACGTTCGCCGCCGTCGCCGTGAGCCAGCTCGGGTTCATCGTGACGTCCAAGGTGATGACCCGCGCGGGAGACCTGCTCGACGAGCGCCACGAGGTCGGGGCCGGCATCGCGGCCTACGGCTTCGCCTTCCTGCTCTTCATGCTCCCCCACTCGCTGTTCACCGTCAGCCTCGTCACCGCCCTGTTCACGCGGCTGTCGCAGTCGGCGCACCGCGGCGACGACGCGGAGGTCGTCTCCGACCTCGGGCGCGGCCTGCGGATGCCGGCCGTCCTGCTCCTGCCCGCCACCGTGGCCGTGACCGTGCTCGGCCCCCAGGTCGCGCGGGTGGCCTTCCCCGGCAACTCCCACGAGCAGACCCTGGCCATCGCCGGTGTCATGGTCGCGATGATGACCGGGCTCGTGCCCTTCGGCTGGCTCTACCTCGTGCAGCGCGTCTTCTACGCCTACGAGGACGCGAAGACGCCGTTCCGCCTCCAGGTGCTCGTGACCGTCGTCGCCTCGGCCGTCAACCTCACGGCCCTGCTCGCGGCCCCGGGGCGCGCCGGCGTCATCGTCGGCCTGGGGCAGACCGTGAGCAACCTCGTCGCCGCGCTGGTGGGGTTCGCCCTGCTGCGCCGCCGGCTGGGCTCCCTGCACCTGTCCCCGGCCGTGCGCGTCTACGTGCGGCTCGCCGTGGCCTCCCTCGTCGCGGCCGTGCCGACCCTCGTCCTGCTCTGGCTGCTCGGCCGCCTGGGCGTCGAGGCCGAGCGCTGGTCGGGCGCCGCGGTCGAGCTCGCCCTCGGCGGCGCGGTCTTCGTGGCCGTCGCCCTCGGGGTGGCCCACGCCCTGCGCGTCGAGGAGGTCGGGCAGCTGCTGGACCCCGTGACGCGACGGCTGCGTCGTCGCCCGGCCTGAGGCCAGACCCTAGGATGACAGCGCAGCGCAGCGGCGACTCACCAGGAGGCAGTGTGCACGGGGTTGGGCCTTCGACGGTGCTGGGCGGCCGGTATGCCGTGCAGCGCCGGCTCGAGCAGCTGCCGAGGGCCGAGCGGTGGTCCGCGCACGACCTCACCCTCGAGCGCGACGTCGTCGTGGTCTGCTTCGGTGAGGACGAGGGCCACGCCGCCGCGACGCTCGACGCCGCACGCCGTGCAGCCGGCCTCGACAACCACCGCCTCGTGCGGGTATTGGACGTCGGCCGCTCCGAGGGCATCTCGTTCTTCGTCGAGGAGGCCATCCCCGAGGCCCACACCCTCGCCCAGGTCCTCGAGCAGGGCGGGCTGCCCGCCGAGGAGGCGCGCCGCATCGCCGGAGAGTCCGCCACCGGCCTCGAGGCCGCCCGGGCGCGCGGGCTGCACCACCTGCGCCTGACCCCCCACTCGGTCCTGCGCGCGTCCGACGGCACCATCAAGGTGCGCGGCGTCGCGACCGCCGCCGCGATGGCCTCCGAGGAGGACGTCCCCTCCGCCGAGGCCGCCCGGCTCGACGCCGTGGGCGTCGTCGCCATCACGTATGCCGCCCTGACCAGCCGCTGGCCCCTGCCCGGCGCCGTACCCGGCCTGGAGCAGGCCCCGCACGTGGTCGGTGGGGTCCCCGCCCCGTCGGAGATCGCGGCCGGCGTCCCGGGTGACCTCGACGCGCTGTGCCGCCTCACGCTCAACGACGACCAGGGCCCGCTCACCCCGGGCGACTTCGCCGCACAGATCGCGCCCTGGGCCCCGACCCAGGTCGTCGGGCTCGGGGGCAGCGCACCGCGGGAGGCCGACGACGGCCTCGCCCGCACGGTGGCGCTTCCCGTCGCCGACCTCGAGCGCAGCGGGCTGCGACCCGACCGAGGTGACAGCCAGGCATCCCCCTCCACGGCAGCAGCAGGTGCAGCGGCGCGTGCGGGCGCACCGTACGACCAGGCAACCCAGGTGGTCCCCGCCCCAGGCGGGGCCCCGGGTCCCGGTCACCCCACCCCGGGCACGGCACAGCCGGGCGAGGAGCACACCGAGGGCGGTGCGGGCGCTGGTGCCGCCGCCACGGCAGCCGCCGTCGGGACGGCCATCGGTGCCGCAGGGCACGCCGCCGGCCACGCCGCGGGGGCGGCCGCCCACCGCGTCGGGTCGTTCGCCAAGGCGGCCGCCGACAAGGCCGCCGAGCGCCGCGCCGCCCGCGAGGCCGCCGAGCGCCGCGCCGAGCAGCACCGGATCAGCCTCGACGAGGCGTTCGTCGACGGCGCCGACCCGCTCGACCCGCCGCTGCCGATGCTGCCGCCGGAGACGGCCGAGGCCCCGACCCGCGACCAGTCCAAGATCGTGCTGGCGATCATGGCGGCGTTCCTCGTGATCGTCACCGTGTTCGGTTTCTGGGGGGCCTCCCGGATCGGCTCGAAGTCCAACTTCGGCCTCGGCACCAACACCCCCCGCAACACGGTGACCGTCACGGCGCCCACGGCCACCGTGGCCCCGAGCTCCGGCACCAGCTCGCCGAGCTCGAGCGGCAGCGCCGGGGAGCCCTTCGCGATCCTCAGCGCCACCGGCTTCGACCCCGAGGGTGACAACGCGGAGCGCAACAGCGAGGCGCCGCGGGTCTTCGACGGCAAGCCCGACACGTTCTGGAGCTCCGAGGGCTACGCCAGCGCCAACCTCGGCGGCCTGAAGAAGGGGGTCGGTGTCCGCGTCGACCTCGGCCAGGTCCACAAGATCTCGCAGGTCGACCTGGTCCTGCCCGATGTCTCGGACGTCACCGTGTTCGTCGGCCAGGACCGCACCCGCGACAACACCACCGTCGTCGGCACCTCGCAGGGCAAGAAGGGGGAGATCTCGCTCAAGGCCGACAAGCCGGTCGACGGCCAGTACGTGTTCGTCTGGTTCACCTCGGTGTCGAAGGTGTCCGACGGCCGGTTCCGCGCCACGCTGGCCGAGGTCACCGTCCGATAGCCGTCCGCGGCGAGCAGGCGGCACACCCATGAACCCCCGGCCACTGCAGGAGCGTGACGACCGCGAGCTCGTCAGGCTGCACGTCGAGGGCGACCCCGATGCGTTCGGCGAGCTCTTCCGGCGCCACCGCGACCGCATGTGGGCGGTGGCCCTGCGCACCACCGGCAACCGCGAGCTCGCCTCCGACTGCGTCCAGGACGCCTTCATCTCGGCGTTCCGCCGCGCCGGCTCCTACCGCGGCGAGGCGGCGGTGACGACCTGGCTGCACCGCATCGTCGTCAACGCCTGCCTCGACCGCCTGCGCCGTGACAAGCCGACCTCCCAGCTGCCCGAGCGCGAGCTGTCCGACGGCCGGGACGCGCACTCCTCGGTGGACACCCGTCTCGACGTGCGGGAGGCGCTCGACCGGCTGCCGGAGGGCCAGCGCCTCGCCCTCGTCCTGGTCGACATGCACGGCCTGTCGGTCGCCGAGGCGGCGGCGGTGCTCGACGTGGCGGAGGGCACCGTGAAGTCGCGGTGCAGCCGCGGCCGAGAGGCTCTCGCGGCGATGCTGCGGGAACGATCGGGGCAGCCGTGACGTCCTACCCATGGAGCCACCGCCGAGCCCACCGGCCGGCCCCGTCCTCATCCCCCGTCCCGCCGAGGAGGTTGTCGTGGTGAGCACCCCGCCCGTGCCGCCTCGAGGACCCGACGACCCCGGGCGCGACCCCGACCTGGACGACCCCACGGGCGTCCGCGCCCTGCTGGCCGGCCTGGGGGACCCCGGTCCGATGCCCGCCGACCTCGTCGACCGCATCAACGCCTCGATCGCCGCGGAGCAGGCGGCCCGCGAGCGCGGTGACGCGACCGTGCTCCCCCTGCACCGGCGCCTGCCCGGGTGGCAGCGCTACGGCCTGGTCGCCGCAGCGGTCGCGGGTCTCGCCGTCGGCGTCCCCGCCCTGCTCGGCGCGGGGCCGCAGGACGTCATGGCCTCCCTCAGCCGCTCCTCCAACGACTCCGCGGGGGCGGCGAGCTCGGCACAGGAGCTCCAGCCGCCCATCGCCTCCTTCACCCCGCCCGTGCCCGGATCCTCCGGCACCGCCGGCTCGGGTGGTCGGGCGAGCAGCCCCGTCGGGCAGGTCACCATGCTGGCCACCGGCACCCGGTACACGGCCTCGCACCTCGCGGAGCAGGCCCGCACCACGATGCTCGGGCCGTTCGACGGGTCGTCGTCGAGCTCGATGACCGGCCCCGCGTCCGGTGCCCAGGACGCGGAGGACCTGCGCGAGTGCCTCACCGCGATGGGGGTCCCCGCGTGGATGCCGGCCGTCGGCGACGTGGCGACGTACGACGGCGGCAGGGCCGTCGTCGTCGTGGTCAGCAGCGACACCGGGCAGGACGTCTACGCCGTACCCACCTGGTGCGACGCCACGCACGCCCGGGCCCTCGCCGGCCCCGTGCCGATCCGCTGACCCGCACCGGCCTGCCGCACGCCGGTCCGGAACATCCAGGCCCTACGATCGGTTGCAGACATCAGCACCGTATGTAGCGGTGCACCGCCTTTCCGACCACAAGGGGCTGTAGCCGCGTGAGCACCACCGCACCTGCCGACATCCGCAGTCTGATCATCATCGGCTCCGGGCCGGCCGGGTACACCGCTGCCGTGTACGCCGCCCGGGCCAACCTCCAGCCGCTGCTCTTCGAGGGCGCCGTCACCGCTGGTGGCGCGCTGATGAACACCACCGAGGTCGAGAACTTCCCCGGCTTCCGCGACGGCATCATGGGGCCCGACCTCATGGACAACATGCGCGCGCAGGCCGAGCGGTTCGGCGCCGAGATCATCACCGACGACGTCGAGTCGGTCGACCTCGCGGGCGACGTCAAGACCGTGGTCGACGCCGAGGGCAACACCTACCGCGCCCGCGCGGTCATCCTCGCGATGGGCTCGGCCTACCGCGAGCTCGGGCTCCCCGACGAGAAGCGCCTCTCCGGGCACGGCGTGAGCTGGTGTGCGACCTGTGACGGCTTCTTCTTCCGCGACCAGGACATCGTGGTCGTCGGGGGCGGCGACTCCGCCGTCGAGGAGGCCACGTTCCTCACCAAGTTCGCCCGGACCGTGACCATCGTCCACCGCCGCGACGAGCTGCGCGCCTCCAAGATCATGGCCGAGCGCGCCCTGTCCAACGACAAGATCCGCTTCGCCTGGAACTCCGCCGTCGACGCCATCCACGGCGAGGACAAGCTCACCGGAGTCACGCTGCGCGACACGGTCACCGGCGAGACCCGCGAGCTGCCCGTCACGGGACTGTTCGTCGCCATCGGCCACGACCCGCGCAACGAGCTGGTCAAGGGTGTTGTCGACCTCGACGACGAGGGCTACGTGCTCGTCCAGGGCCGCAGCACCCTCACCAACCTGGCCGGTGTCTTCGCCGCCGGCGACCTGGTCGACCACACCTACCGCCAGGCCATCACCGCGGCCGGCTCCGGCTGTGCCGCGGCGCTGGACGCCGAGCGGTTCCTCGCCGACCTCGAGGCGGCCGGGGCGCCGTTCGAGGACGCGGCACCGCTGCAGGAGCCTGCCGGCATCTACTGAGCCCTGTCAGCCCCCGCTGCCACGCTGGCAGCACCCACTTCACCGCACCACTTCCCCAGCACCACCTCAACCAGCAGCACCACCGAAAGGAGCCCCCGAGTGGGAGCCATCAAGGACACCACGGACGCCACCTTCGAGGCGGACGTCCTCAAGAACGACAAGCCCGTCCTCGTCGACTTCTGGGCGCCCTGGTGCGGCCCGTGCCGTGCGGTCGCCCCCGTCCTGGAGGAGCTCGCCGCCGCGCACGCGGACAAGATCGACATCGTCAAGCTCAACACCGACGAGAACGTCCAGGTGAGCTCGCGCTACGGCATCACCGGCATCCCGACGCTCAACGTCTACGTCAACGGTGAGGTCGTCAAGACCCTCGTCGGCGCGATGCCCAAGCCCAAGCTCGTCCGCGAGCTGGCCGACTACCTCGGCTGACCGACTGGTCCATGCCGTGCGTGCCGGTCGTCCCTCGGGGCGGCCGGCACGCACGTATGAGCGCTGGGCCACCCCCATCCACCTGACGTGCTGCGGTTGGATGAACCGGGGAGCCTGACCTAGGCTCGTCCTCTGCACGCGCGCAGGGCCGCCGCGTGACAACCCCCTGACCTGCACGAACGTCCCTGTCCCCCTTGGAGGCTGCGTGTCCGACAGCAAGAACGGTCTGCTCGGCCTCGGCAGCCGCGGCGCCGCCGTCCTCGACGTGCGCACGCGCTTGGCTGCCCTCGCCTCGGACGACCTGCCAGAGCTGCGCGGACTGCTCGACGCCCCTGTGGACGACGCTGTGGACAACCCGCACGAGGTGTACGACGTGGCGCTCGAGCGTGCGGTGCGCGCCTTCCAGCAGCACAAGGGCCTCATCGTCGACGGGGTCGTCGGCGTCGAGACCTTCGGTGCCATCGACGGGGCCCGCTGGACCCTCGGTGACCGCATCCTCGTGCACACCCCGGGCCACCTGCAGCGCGGCGAGGACGTCGCCAGCCTCCAGGAGCGGCTCAACACCCTCGGCTTCGCCGCCGGCCGCGCCGACGGGCGCTTCGGCCCGGAGACCGAGCGGGCGGTGCGCGGCTTCCAGCGCGCCTACGGCCTGCCCGGAGACGGGTCGGTGGGCCCCGAGACGCTGCGCGCGTTCGAAGACCTGCGCCGTTCGGTGTCGGGCGGCTCGTCGACGGTGCTGCGCGAGCGTGAGCGCGTACGCCGCGCCGGCCACAACCTCAGCGGCCGCACCGTCGTGCTCGACCCCGGTCACGGCGGCAGCGACAGCGGTGCCGCAGCCCACGGCCTGGTCGAGTCCGACCTGGTCATGGACCTCGCCCGGAGGATCGAGGGGCGGCTCACCGCCATCGGTGTCGCGGTGGTCTACACCCGCACCCCGCACGGGAGCCCCAGCGAGGAGGAGCGGGCGGCCACCGCCAACGGCGCCGGCGCCGACCTGCTGCTCTCGCTGCACTGCGACTCCCACGACGCCGCCGACGCCAGCGGTGTCGCCACCTTCTTCTTCGGCCGCGACCGCCGGACCTCGTGGTCGGCGATCGGCGAGCACCTGGCCGACCTCGTGCTGCGCGAGATCGTCGCCCGCACCGGACTGGCCAACTGTCGCTCGCACGGACGGTCCTGGGCTCTGCTCCAGCAGACCACGATGCCCGCCGTGCGCATCGAGGCCGGGTACCTCTCCCACCCCGAGGACGCCGCGCGCCTGGCCGAGCCCGCCTTCCGCGACACCATCGCCGAGGCCGTCCTGGTCAGCCTGCAGCGCCTCTACCTCGGCGACGACGACACGGCCACGACCGGCGTCCTGCAGCTCGGTGACCTGCGGGCCTACCTCGCTGCGCACTCCTGAGGCTGCCCACTCCTGAGCCGCTGTCGCATGGGGCTTCCCTCCCTTCCGGAGGCAGGCGTGCCGTCACTCACGGCGTCGAATCACCATGCGGCGCAACGCTTTCCAGCATGTGAGCTGAGCCCTCGTGGCTGGTGGTCCCGACCGCGCTGACTGACGCCGCAGCGTCACGGAGCCCGATGTTTCACGGGAAACGTCGGGTCAGGCGCTGCGGTCGACGCCCAGCAGGTCGACGATGCGGTTGAGGTCCTCGACCGAGGCGAACTCCACCGTGAGCTTGCCCTTGCGCTGGCCCAGGGCGATGTTGACGCGGGTGTCGAAGCGGTCCGAGAGCCGAGCGGCCAGGTCGTCCAGCTGCGGGTGACGGTTGCCGGCCCGGGGCCGCCGCGGTGCCGGGCGCTCCTGGTCCCCGCCGAGCGCGACGATCTCCTCGACGCTGCGCACCGAGAGCCCCTCGGCCACGATCCGCTGGGCCAGGCGCTCCATGGCCGCCCCGTCCTCGAGGGACAGCAGGGCCCGCGCGTGACCGGCTGACAGGACGCCGGCTGCGACGCGACGGGCCACCAGCGGCGGGAGCTTGAGCAGTCGCAGGGTGTTGGAGATCTGCGGACGCGACCGGCCGATGCGGCCGGCGAGCTCGTCGTGCGTGCAGCCGAAGTCCTCGAGCAGCTGCTGGTAGGCCGCGGCCTCCTCGAGCGCGTTGAGCTGGCTGCGGTGGAGGTTCTCCAGGAGGGCGTCACGGAGGAGGTCATCGTCGTCGGTCTCCTTGACGATCGCGGGGATCGTCGACTTGCCCGCCTCCTGCGAGGCGCGCCACCGACGCTCACCCATGATGAGCTCGTACCGCACGCCTTCGGGCGCACTGTCGAGGTCATCAGGCCCCTGACCTGCGGGAATGGGGCGCACCACGATCGGCTGAAGCACCCCGATCTCGCGGATCGAGTGCACCAGCTCGGCCATATCGTCCTCGTCGAACACGGCCCGGGGCTGCTTCGGGTTGGGCCGGATCGACAAGATCGGCAGGTCGCCGTACGACGCACCGGGGACCGGGGCGAGCTCCTCGCGATCCGAGGCGGCTTCGTCATCGTCGGACCCGCCGGCGTCGACAGCGGCATTCGCGCCGTCCGCGCCGTCCGCGGTGACAGCGTCTGCTGCGGGAACCACCTGGGTTTCGCCGGTGCCGTCAGCGGGGATGTCGGCGGTGCTGTCGGCGGTGCCGTCGGCGTCAGCTGGCGGCTCTGGCGTAGCGGGGTGGATGCGCTGGTCTGGGAAGAACACGTCCACCGGACGACCCGACGCAGAGGTGGGGGCGTTGGGGATGAGGGCACCCAGGCCCCGGCCGAGGGCGCGGCGCTTCTCGCTCATGTGGTCGTCCTTCTCGTCTCTGCGCGGTCGGTGGTGGGGAAGGCTGGGCTGTTCAGGCGCCTGCAGGCGCGACGCCACGGTCGGCGAGCTCTGCGGCGGCACCGAGGTAGGACAGGGCGCCGCTGGAGTTCGGGTCGTAGGTCATCACGGTCTGGCCGTGGCTCGGCGCCTCGGAGATGCGCACCGAGCGAGGGACGGTGTTGCGCAGCACCTGCTCGGGGAAGTGGTTGCGCACCTCCTCGGCGACCTGCGCCGACAGGCGGGTGCGACCGTCGTACATCGTGAGCAGGATGGTGGACACGTGCAACGTCGGGTTGAGGTGGTTGCGGATCAGCTCGATATTCTTCAGGAGCTGGGACAGGCCCTCCAGCGCGTAGTACTCGCACTGGATCGGGATGAACACCTCCTGCGCCGCGACGAAGGCGTTGACGGTGAGCAGGCCCAGGCTCGGGGGGCAGTCGACCAGCACGTAGTCGGGGGCCGGCACGTCGGACGTCGCCGTGTGCTGCAGGTAGGCCGTGATCGCGCGCTGCAGCCGCGTCTCACGAGCCACCAACGACACCAGCTCGATCTCCGCGCCGGCCAGGTCGATCGTCGCCGGGGCGCACCACAGCCCGGGGATGTCCGGACACTCCTGCACCACGTCCGCCATGGGGGTGCCGTCCACGAGCACGTCGTAGATGCTCGGCACCTCCGCGTGGTGGTCGATCCCCAGGGCGGTGCTGGCGTTTCCCTGCGGGTCGATGTCGATGACCAGCACGGTGAGACCGGCTTGGGCCAGCGCCGCTGCCACGTTCACGGTGGTGGTCGTCTTGCCCACGCCACCCTTCTGGTTGGCCACGGTGAGCACCCGCGTCGCCGCCGGCTTGGGGAAGACCCGACCGGTCAGGGCGATGCGTTTCCGCGCGTCCTCCGCCACGGCGCGAGCCAAGGGAGTGTCATGGTCTGCAGTCGGCAGGGACGAGGCGAGCTCTTCGCGCTCCTCCGTTTCACGTGAAACGACCGCAGCGAGCGCATCATCCGCGGCGTCGACGTCGATGCTGTGACCATCGTGAGCATCGCGGTCGTCGTCGCCGTCGTGGTTGTCGTCGATGGCGACGTCAGGCGCAGTTTCACGTGAAACGGTCTCCGCCACCGGTTCGGGGCCGGGCCATCCCACCGGTGCCTGGGTGGTGCCGGGGCGACGGGGCCACCCCAGCCCCGGATGGATCTCCAGCGGGGCGGAAGTCACGCGGTCACCTCGTTGGCCATGGGCATCATCCAACCCTACGCGGACCATCCGTCACAAACCGGTGAGCACGCCGGAGCGGGCGAACCCGACTGCTGCTGGGCGGTGGTCAGCGTCGCTTCCGCCGGTCCTTCTGCTGACGGCCCACTCCTGCGCCAACGGCGATCTCCAGGGTCAGCGTGGCCACCTCGAGGAGGTCGGCTCCGTGCTGGCGGACGGTCGCGCCGGTCATCCCCAGTCGCCGCAGCACCGGCGTCGCCGCAGCGAGCTCCGCCTGCGCGCTGCTGCCCTTGAGGGCCACCAAGGTGCCGCCCTCAGTCAGGAGGGGGAACGTCCAGCGGGCCAGCTTGTCGATGCGAGCCACCGCGCGGGCAGTCGCCCAGGGCAGCCGCAGCACCCCGTCGAACTCCTCGGCCCGGCCCCGGTGCACCGTGCAGTTGTCCAGTCCCAGCTCCGCGATGGTGTCGCTGAGCCACGTGGTGCGGCGCAGCATGGGTTCGACGAGGTGGAGCTCGAGGTCTGGTCGGGCAATGGCGAGGGCGAGACCCGGAAGCCCGGCTCCCGAGCCGACGTCGACGACCGCGGCGCCATGGGGGAAGGAGTCCTGTGCCACGGCACAGTTCAGGATGTGGCGCTCCCACAGGATGGGTACCTCGCGCGGACCGATCAGCCCGTGCGAGACCCCCGTGTCGGCCAGGATCTCGGAGAACCGCTCGCCCAGTCCCAGTCGCGCACCGAAGACCGCGGCTGCGGCCGACGGGGCCACGGGTGCCGGTACGGGAGTCTGGGTGATGGGGCTGCCGGCGTCAGGGCTGCCGGCGTCGGGGCCGTCGGCGGGGAGGGTCATGGCCACCTCGGGGGTCGGTCACCGTCACGCGCTCTGCGCCGGCGTCTGCGGGAGATCAGCCTAGGGCCTCGTAGGCACGGCGCTGTACCCGACGACGACCGCCCTGACGAGCGATATGACGAAGGGCGCAGGACCAGTGGTCCTGCGCCCTTCGGGCTGACACCAGCAGGTGCCGTTTCACGTGAAACAGGTCAGGCGGGCAGCACCACGACGAAGCGACGCGGCTCCACGCCGTCGGACTCGGAGGAGAGGCCGGCGGCCAGCACCTCGTCGTGCACGACCTTGCGTTCGAAAGCGGTCATCGGCTCCAACGAGGCCTTCTCACCCGTGGCGCGCACATCGGCAATGGCCTTCTGCGCGATGGTGACCAGGGACGCGCGACGCTCGGCGCGGTGACCCGCGACATCCAGCATCAGGCGGGAGCGCTCACCGGTCGCCGACTGCACAGCGAGCCGGGTGAGCTCCTGCAGCGCGTCGAGCACCTTGCCGTCCTGGCCCACGAGGCGACGGGGCACCCGGCCCTCCTCGGAGTCGACGATGGACACGGCAGCACGATCGCCGTCCACGTCCACGTCGATGTCGCCGTCGAGGTCGGCGATGTCCAGCAGCGTCTCCAGGAAGTCGGCCGCCACCTCTCCCTCGCGCTCGAGGTCGGCGGTCTTGGCCGGTCGCCGGCGGGCGGCTCCCTCGCGGGGAGCGTCGGACCCTGCCTCGTCGCCGTCCGTGGCGAGGTCCGTGTCGAGGTCCTCGGCGTCGGCGTCGAGGGTCTCGGCGCCCATCGGCTCCGTGGCTGCGGCGTCCTCCTCGGTGTTGTCCACCGTCTCGGAGACGAGGGTGTCGTCGGTGGCGGCGGGCGTCGGCTCGCTGCTGGTCGGGGCGGCGTCGGCGATCTGGTCGCCGTCCACGGCGGTGTGGTGCTGCTCAGTCATGGTGATGGCTCTCAGTTGTCGGTCAGTTGTCGGTGGTCGACGTGGTCTCGGTGGCCGGGCGCGAGGTGGTCGAGCCGGAGGTGCTCGTCCGCGGCTTGGCCTGGCCGCCCTTCTTCTTCTTGTTGCGGGTGGGCTGCTGCCGCTGGCCTGTGGGCTTGGGTGCTTCCTCAGTGTCCGACTTGTCGCTCTTGTCCAGTCCCTTGACCGTGAACTCCTGGACCGGCTTCCCGCGCTTGGCCCGGCGCTGCTGCATGGCCTTCTCCGCCGGCGAGCCGGGCGCCGGCATGCGGCGGATCACGTAGAACTGCTGGCACATGGACCACACGTTGGTGGTGAGCCAGTAGAGCAGGACACCGATGGGGAAGTTGACGCCGGAGATCGCGAAGAACAGGGGCATCAGGTAGAGCAGCATCTTCTGCTGCTTGGCGAACGGGTTGTCGAGCGCCGACGCCGGCATGTTCTTCATCATCAGCTGGCGCTGGGTGGTGAACGTGCTGGCGGACATCAGGACGATGAGCAGGACCGTGACGATCTTGGTGGTCAGGGTGTCCGCGCCCATGAACTTGTCGGACAGCTGCGCCCCGAAGAGCGTGGACTGCTCGGCCTGGCCGGCGAGCGTCCGTGTGATCGGGCCGATCGGCGGCGTCTCCCCGGAGGCGATCTTCTGCAGGCCGTTGAGCACGCGGAAGAGGCCGAAGAAGAACGGGGACTGCAGCAGGATCGGCAGGCACGAGCTGAACGGGTTGGTCCCGGTCCGCTTGTACAGGTCCATCGTCTCCTGCGTCATGGCCTGACGGGAGTCGGGGTCGGTCTTGCCCTTGTACTTGGCCTGGATCTTCTGCATCTCGGGCTGGATGAGCTGCATCCGCCTCGAGGCGTGGATCTGCTTGACGAACAGCGGGATCATCGCTGCCCGCATGACGACGACGAGGCCGATGATGGACAGCACCCACGCGACACCGGACGCTCCGGGGATCCCGATCGCGGTGAACAGGGAGTGCCATCCCCACAGGATCCACGAGACGATCCATTCGAACGGGTAGATCAGGTCACTGAAGCTCATGCTGTCCTCAATCTGGTGGCGCGACGTCGGGGCGACGCCTCACCGGTGGTTCCGGTTGCACGGCGTACGCCGAGCGGCCGGGAGGGAGGTGGCCCTACCGCTGGTGGGCGGCCGGGGCGGGCGGTGCGGGGTGGGTCTGTGGGGTCGCCATGGTCGTGCTGTCGGAGGTGCTGTGCGGAGTGCGCTCCGGGACGTGGTCCACGCCGCCCGGGGTCCAGGGATGACACCTGCCCAACCGCTTCAGTGCCAGCCAGGTTCCCTTGACGGGACCGAAGCGGCGCAGGGCGGTCACGGCATACGCCGAGCAGGACGGGTAGTAACGGCAGGTCGGGGGCCGCATCGGGGACACGAAGCGCTGGTAGAGCACGATCGCGCCGATGACCGGGGCGGTGACCACCCGCCCCACCGCGCTCACGGCTGCCTCACCGGGACGGTGGAGGGCTGAGCTGCAGCCGCAAGGGCGCTCACCTTGGCGGTCACCCGCGGCAGGAGGCGGTCCAGCTCGATGGCCAGCTCGGCCGAGGTGGCCGACGCCGCGGTGGGGTTGGTCCGCACGACGACGTCGACCCCGTCCGGCACCTGGGCGATCCTCGCCGCGACCAGGGCCCGCAGGCGGCGCTTCGTGCGGTTGCGCACCACGGCGTTGCCCACCCGCTTGGAGACGACAAAACCGACCCGCGGCGGGAGTCCCGCACGCGCGTCGGTCTGGCCGGCGTGGACCACGATCAGCGTGGAGCCTGCTCGGGCTCCCCTGGGTCCCCTCAGGGCCGCCGCGAAGTCCGAGCTCGCACGGAGCCGGTGCCCCGCGGGCAGCACTGGGTTCGCCTCAGGCGGAGAGCTCGGAGCGGCCCTTGGCGCGACGAGCCGAGAGGATGGCGCGACCCGCACGGGTACGCATCCGCAGGCGGAAGCCGTGGGTCTTGGCCCGGCGGCGGTTGTTCGGCTGGAAAGTACGCTTGCTCACGAGGGATCTCCGTTACTGGTCAGGCGGGCGCCTGCTGAGTGCTGGTCTGCGGCCCCCCAGCCGCAATCGGAAACCCGCGACCGGGGCCACCGAGGTGGCATCCGGGGGATTCACGGGCATGCGAAAACGGCCGACAGGCCTGCTCCACGGTACGCGAGCGCCATCCACAGGGTCAAACCAGCGGGGGGCCCGTGGCGCAGGCAGGCGCGATACCCTCCACTAGCACCGCCTCGCGGCGCCCGCACGCCGGACACGCCGCCCGATGCGAAACATTTGGCAGTTCGGGACCCGATTTTCGGGGTTTGGCTTGCTCCACGGCACCTCGCCTTGTTAGCGTCCACCCTCGTCCCATTCCCATACCCACAGGTTGTGGATAAGTGTGTGGACAAGGCACCATGACCCTGCGACAGGGCAGCGACCGCGGACACCGTCGAAAGGGATGTGGGACCAGTGAGTGATGCCGATCTGGACTTTGCTCAGATCTGGCAGAACACCATCTCCACCCTCGACGCCGACGG
Source organism: Pedococcus sp. 2YAF34 (assembly GCF_052114585.1). Taxonomy (NCBI): domain Bacteria; kingdom Bacillati; phylum Actinomycetota; class Actinomycetes; order Micrococcales; family Intrasporangiaceae; genus Pedococcus; species Pedococcus sp. 2YAF34. The sequence continues at coordinate 180,825 of NZ_JBFRFA010000002.1, read as the reverse complement.
GCTCCCCGCGCGTGAACGCGCCTTCCTCGCCCTGGCCCGCCTCTCCGGCCTCCTTGACGGCACCGCCCTGGTCAAGGTGCCCAACGACTACACCAAGGACGTCGTCGAGCAGCGGGTGCGCGACGCCGTGACCCGGGCGCTGTCCAGCCAGCTCGGCGAGCCCGTCCACCTCGCCGTGTCGGTCGACCCGTCGCTCGACGAGGACCACTACGCCGAGGACACGGTCGGCCTCGTCGAGGAGCCCCGCGGCACCGGCGGCCACGCCTTCGACGACACCGCCTTCTCGGTCGACCGCGACGGGCCGGCGCCCCTGGACCACTCGTCCGGCCACCCGGGCGGCCACTCGTCGAACCACTCGGGCACGGTCCCCGCCCCCCACCTGGCGCAGCCGCCGACCGCGCCCCCGCAGCGACGTCCCCGCGACGAGGTCCCGAGCATCACCGACGAGTCGGCCACCAGGCTGAACCCGAAGTACACCTTCGACACCTTCGTCATCGGGGCCAGCAACCGGTTCGCCCACGCGGCTGCGGTCGCGGTCGCCGAGGCGCCGGCCAAGGCGTACAACCCGCTGTTCGTCTACGGCGAGTCCGGACTGGGCAAGACCCACCTGCTGCACGCGATCGGGCACTACGCGCGCAACCTGTACCCGCACGTCAAGGTGCGCTACGTGAACTCCGAGGAGTTCACCAACGACTTCATCAACAGCATCCGCGACGACAAGGCGTCCAACTTCCAGCGCCGCTACCGCGACGTCGACGTGCTGCTCATCGACGACATCCAGTTCCTGCAGGGCAAGGTGCAGACGCAGGAGGAGTTCTTCCACACGTTCAACACCCTGCACAACGCCAACAAGCAGGTCGTCATCACCAGTGACCTGCCGCCCAAGCTGCTGTCCGGCTTCGAGGAGCGGATGCGCAGCCGGTTCGAGTGGGGTCTGCTCACCGACGTGCAGCCGCCCGACCTCGAGACCCGCATCGCCATCCTGCGCAAGAAGGCGATCCAGGAGCGGATGAGTGCCCCGGACGAGGTGCTGGAGTTCATCGCGAGCCGCATCTCGACCAACATCCGCGAGCTCGAGGGTGCGCTCATCCGCGTCACGGCGTTCGCGAGCCTCAACCGCCAGAGCGTCGACATGGGCCTGGCCGAGATCGTGCTCAAGGACCTCATCCCCAACGAGCAGGGCAGCCAGATCACCAGCGCGACGATCATGGCGCAGACGGCGGCGTACTTCGGCCTCACCATCGAGGACCTGTGCGGCACCTCCCGCTCCCGGGTGCTGGTGACGGCCCGCCAGATCGCGATGTACCTGTGCCGTGAGCTGACCGACCTGTCGCTGCCGAAGATCGGCCAGCAGTTCGGCGGCCGTGACCACACCACGGTGATGCACGCCGACAAGAAGATCCGCCAGCTCATGGCCGAGCGGCGTGCGATCTACAACCAGGTCACCGAGCTCACCAACCGGATCAAGCAGCAGTCCCGCTGACCGCCGGCGCGGGCTGTGATCAGTCGCGACGGGGTACGACCGGTGACGGCTGGTCGGCGCCGGCTCCTTGCGTCCTCGTGACGCAGACCCCCTACGCCGTTGTCCACAGGACCATCCACAGCTGTGCGTTCGCGTTCACCACTCTGTTACTCGACGGCCGCGGTGTCGGCCCGGTGCCGATTCGGACGGTACGCAGCACGACGGGGTCCGCGGCAGCGCACGGGCCTACGACGAATACGGACAATCGACGCACAACGCCCGTGGTCCACACCTGTGGACAACTCTGTGGGTATGTGCGCTGCGTCCACCGCCATCCCTCGAACGGATGATCTTTCTGCACACCCGTGGACAACCTGTGGACAACCCGTGCACGACACCCCGTCAGGATGGGGACGAGCTCGGCGTGTCGTGTGGAGCGCCTGTGGGCGCCCAGGCGCCGTCCACAGCGCGACGGGACGCTTCCCACGGCTCTTCCCCGCGTCGTGCACAGCCCTCCGAGTCCGCTGACCTGCACCGATGCGCGTGGTCCACAGGATCCACACCCCCTACAACGATGACTACCCCTCTCAACTCATGGATCCAGCCCCGAGGACCAACCCTGCCGACCGCCCTGCCTGAATGACACGAAATGACAGGCCGGCCAATCCGACGATCCGGGTTGGCCGCACCCACACCGGGCACTAGGGTCAGTCCGCAATCACATTTGTGGGGTTCGAGGACGCGGCACGGCCGCACGCGAAGGGCAGGTACGACGGTGAAGTTCCGGGTCGAACGTGAGGTCCTCGCCGACGCCGTGACCTGGGTGGCCCGTGGGCTGCCGGCACGTCCCCCGGTTCCCGTGCTGGCCGGAGTGCTCATCGTCGCCGACGAGGAGGGCACGCTGACCCTGTCTGCGTTCGACTACGAGGTCTCGGCCAAGATCACCGTCGCGGCCGACGTCGCCGAGGGCGGCACCGTCCTGGTGCTGGGTCGCCTGCTCGCCGACATCTCCCGCAACCTGCCCAACAAGCCCGTCGACGTCGCCACCGACGGCAACAAGGTCGCGGTCACCTGCGGGTCCTCGCGCTTCAGCCTCATGCAGATGCCGGCCGACGACTACCCCACGCTGCCCACCTCGCCCACCGCGACCGGCCACGTCGACGGTGCCCTGTTCACCCAGGCCGTCGCCCAGGTCTCCATCGCCGCCGACCGCGGCGACACCCTGCCGATCCTCACCGGCGTCCGGGTCGAGATCAACGGTGACACGATGACCCTGCTCGCGACCGACCGCTACCGCCTTGCGATGCGCGAGCTCAACTGGAACCCCAACGCCACCGACGCCACCCACCTGGCGCTGGTCCCGGCCCGCACGCTGTCCGAGACCGCCAAGGCGCTCGGCGCCTCCGGCTCGATCGAGGTCGCCCTCGGCTCGTCCGCCGGTGGTGACGGGCTCGTCGGCTTCGAGGCCGGCCAGCGTCGCACCACGACCCGGCTGCTCGACGGCGAGTACCCCAAGGTCACCTCGATCTTCCCCACCAGCGTCGACACCGAGGCGGTCATCAAGACCTCCGAGCTGGTCGAGGCGGTCAAGCGCGTGGCCCTGGTGGCCGAGCGCAACACCCCGGTGCGCCTGCGGTTCACCGACGGCCAGGTCGCGATCGAGGCCGGCACCGGCGACGACGCCCAAGCGTCCGAGGCCGTCGAGTCGACCCTCACCGGGCCCGAGATCGAGATCGCGTTCAACCCCCAGTTCCTCCTCGACGGCCTCGGCGCAGTCGGCACCGAGTACTCGCGGCTGTCGTTCACCCAGCCCTCCCGGCCGGCCGTGCTCTCGGGCCAGGCCGAGCAGGACGGCGAGGCCGACACCTCCTACCGCTACGTGCTCATGCCGGTTCGCTTCGCGAGCTGACCACAGGCGGGCGTAGCCTGAGCCTGCGCCCGGCGAGGTCTGCCGCGCGCACGGTTGTCGTCGCGGTGATGCCGGACGGCCCCGGCCCACCCCCTGCGGGATCCCCCCACGAAAGGCGTCGTCACATGCAGCTCGGTCTGATCGGCCTCGGCAAGATGGGCGGCAACATGCGCGAGCGCATCCGCCGCGCGGGCCACGAGGTGGTGGGCTTCGACAACAACCCCGCCGTCTCCGACGTCAAGACCCTCGCCGCGCTGGTCAAGAAGCTCGACGCCCCCCGGACCGTCTGGGTCATGGTCCCGTCGGGCCAGCCGACGCGCGCCACGGTGGCCAAGCTGGCCGAGCTCCTCGACAAGGGCGACATGGTGATCGACGGCGGCAACAGCCGCTTCACCGACGACTTCGAGAACGAGGCGCTGCTCAGGACCAAGGGCATCGGCTACCTCGACTGCGGTGTCAGCGGCGGCATCTGGGGCCTGGAGAACGGCTACGGCCTCATGGTCGGCGGGTCCGCGGCCAACGTGAAGAAGGCCATGCCGATCTTCGACGCGCTGCGCCCCGAGGGTCCGCGCGAGGAGGGCTTCGTCCACGCGGGCAAGGTCGGCGCCGGCCACTACACGAAGATGGTCCACAACGGCATCGAGTACGGCCTCATGGCGGCCTACGCCGAGGGGTACGAGTTGCTCGAGGCCAAGGACATCGTCACCGACGTGCCGGGTGCGTTCAAGGCCTGGACCCGCGGCACCGTCGTGCGCTCCTGGCTGCTCGACCTGCTGGTCGACGCGCTGGAGAAGAACCCGCACCTCGAGGACGTCTCCGGCTACACCGTCGACTCCGGTGAGGGCCGCTGGACCGTCGAGGAGGCCATCGCCAACTCGGTGCCGATGCCCGTCATCTCGGCGTCGCTGTTCTCCCGGTTCGCCTCGCGCCAGCAGGAGTCCCCCACGATGCAGGCCGTCGCCGCGCTGCGTGGCGGCTTCGGCGGCCACCAGGTGATGTCGGTCGCCGAGGGCGAGAAGCTGCGCGCCGAGGGTGCCCCCAAGCACGAGAAGGCCGTGGCCGCCAAGGTCACGCCCAAGGAGAAGCCCACCAAGAGCGCGGCGAAGGCTACCGCCAAGGGTCGCAAGGCCGCCTCGGCCGGTCCGTCCTCCGGCACCGGCTCCACCGGTGGCTCGGGCGCGACCTCGGGGTCGGGGTCGACCCGCAAGCGCGCGAAGTGACCGCCGGCCCCGGCGCCGGCTGAACGGCAGGGTCAGTGCACGTCCGTCACCTGACCGTCTCCGACTTCCGCAGCTACCCGGCGGCCGAGCTGCCGCTCGAGCCCGGGGTGACGACGCTGGTCGGGCTCAACGGCCAGGGCAAGACCAACCTCGTCGAGGCGATCGGCTACCTCGCCACGCTCTCGAGCCACCGGGTCGCCACCGACCAGCCGCTGGTGCGGTTCGGAGCCGAGCAGGCGGTGATCCGGGGCGCGGTGGTGCGCGACGGCCGCGAGACCCTCGTCGAGCTCGAGATCAACCCCGGCCGGGCCAACCGGGCGAGGCTGGGCCGGGCCCCCGCCGGGCGGCCCCGCGACGTGCTCGGCACCCTGCGGACCGTCCTCTTCGCTCCCGAGGACCTCGCCCTGGTCAAGGGCGACCCCTCCGAGCGACGCAAGTTCCTCGACGACCTGCTCGTGTCGAGGCAGCCCCGCTGGGCCAGCGTGCGCGGCGACTACGACAAGGTCCTCAAGCAGCGCAACGCCCTGCTCAAGTCGGCCGCGCCCGTGCTCCGGCGCGGCCAGCGCCGTCCGGCACGACCGTCGGACGAGCCGGTCGAGGACGCTCGCGCCTCGGCGCTGCACACCCTCGACATCTGGAACGAGCACCTCGCCTCCGTCGGGTCGCAGCTGCTCTACGCGCGGCTGCGGCTGCTGCGTGACCTCGGGCCCTACCTCGCCAAGGCGTATGACGAGGTCAGCGCCGGGCAGTCCGACGCGCGGGTGTCCTACAAGAGCTCGCTGCGCGAGGCGGCGTCCGCGTCCATCGCCGCGGGTGAGGTGCCGGACATCGACCAGCTCCGGACCGAGATCCTGGCCACCCTCGCCGAGCTGCGTGACCGCGAGATCGAGCGCGGCATGTCGCTGGCCGGTCCCCACCGCGACGACCTCGTGCTGTCCCTCAGCGACCTGCCGGCCAAGGGCTATGCCAGCCACGGCGAGAGCTGGTCGTTCGCGCTGGGACTCAAGCTCGCGGCGTACCAGCTGCTGCGGCACGACCTCGGCGACGACCCCGTGCTCATCCTCGACGACGTCTTCGCCGAGCTCGACTCGGGCCGCCGCGAGCGGCTCGCCGCGATGGTGGCCGACTGCGAGCAGGTCCTCATCACCGCGGCGGTCGACGCCGACGTGCCGACCACGCTGACCGGGCGCACGTATGCCGTGAGCCTGGGTGAGGTGGCGCTGCGTGGCTGACGAGCGCGACGAGGGTCCCGAGGCCGGGCTCCCCAGCGACGAGGAGGGCGCCACCGACGACACGTCCGAGGACTCGTCCGCGCTCTCGCCGGGGGGATCGCCGGACGTCTCGGTCGACGAGCTGGTGGCTGCGGCGGAGGACGCGGCGGCTGCCGCGCTGCAGAGGGCGCGGGCCGCTGCGCGCGAGAAGGGGCTGCGCCCGGGCCTGAAGCCGATGCGCCGGCGACGGCCGGGTGAGCCGGCGAAGGTCCGCCGCGACGGCCGTGACCCGCTGCTGCTCGGCGACCAGCTCGACCGGCTGCTCAGCGACCGCGGCTGGAAGGTCGACGTCGCGGTCGGCTCGGTCATGGGCCGGTGGGCGCAGATCGTCGGTGACGAGGTGGCCCAGCACTGCACGCCGGTGACGTTCGAGCTGGGCGTGCTGACCGTGCGGGCGGACTCCACCGCCTGGACCACGCAGCTGCGCCTGCTGGAGGCCTCGATCATGGGCCGCCTGGAGAACGAGGTGGGCAAGGGCACCGTCGCTTCGCTCAAGATCGTCGGACCGAGCGCGCCCTCGTGGTCCAAGGGCCCGCGGCGCAGCCAGGGCCCCGGCCCGCGCGACACCTACGGCTGACCGGCTGCCGGTGAGCAGTCGGCCGGTGCCGACCGGCCGCTGTCCCTAGGATCGAGGGATGACGGCCGACGACGACCGCTCGCTGACCCGCGACCACTTCGACCACGTGGTCCGCGTGACCACGCGGTGGTCGGACAACGACATGTACGGCCACCTCAACAACGCCGTCTACTACGAGCTGTTCGACTCGGCCATCAACGGCTGGCTCATCACCGGGGCCCAGGTCGACGTCCTGGCGCTGCCGGAGCTGGGGGTTGTCGCCGAGTCGGGCTGCCGCTTCTTCCGCGAGCTGGAGTACCCGCACGCGCTGGACGTCGGGGTGCGCGTCGAACGGCTGGGCCGCAGCAGCATCACCTACGCACTGGGCCTGTTCGCCGCCGACACCGAGCAGGTGGCGGCCCTCGGGCACTGGGTCCACGTCTACATCGACCGCACGACCCGGGGGACGGTCCCGATCCCGACCGCGGTGCGTGAGCTGCTCGAGAACGCCCTGCAGGGCCGCGGGTGAGGATCACCGGTGCCGTCCTCGAGGAGGTCGGCCGGCCCGGGCCCTGGGCGACCACCCGCCCGCTGACGGTGGGTGGGCTCGACCTGGCGCAGCCCGGTCCGGGTGAGGTCCTCGTGGCCGTCGAGGCGGCCGGGGTGTGCCACTCCGACCTCTCGGTGGTCGACGGCAACCGGCCGCGCCCCGTCCCGATGCTGCTCGGCCACGAGGCGGCCGGCCGGGTGCTCGAGCTCGGCCCAGGGGTCACCGACCTGGCCCTGGGCAGTCGCGTGGTCATGACCTTCCTGCCCCGGTGCGGCGAGTGCGCGAACTGCGCCACGGGCGGCCGGGTGCCCTGCGCCGCCGGCTCGGCGAGCAACTCCGCGGGCGAGCTGCTCGGCGGCGGCCGACGCCTCTCCCGGGACGGCTCCCCCGTGCACCACCACCTCGGCGTGTCCGGGTTCGCCACCCACGCGGTGGTCGACACGCGTTCGGTCGTGGCCGTGCCCGACGACGTCCCCCCGGACGTCGCGGCCGTGCTCGGCTGCGCCGTGCTCACCGGCGGTGGCGCCCTGCTCAACGCCGCTCCCCCGGCACCCGGGGAGTCCGTGCTGGTCGTGGGGCTCGGCGGCGTGGGTATGGCGGCGCTGCTCACCGCCGTTGCACTGGGCACGGGTCCGGTGACCGCCGTCGACGGTGTCGCCGCCAAGCGTGAGCTCGCCCTGGAGCTCGGGGCCGCGCAGGCGCTCGACCCCGCACAGCTCGCCGCCACCGGCCTGCGGGCCGAGGTCGTCGTCGAGGCGGCCGGCAGCGCGCCTGCCTTCGAGGCGGCCCTCGCGGCGACGGCCCCGGGTGGTCGCACGGTGACGGTGGGGCTGCCGCACCCCGACGCCCGCGCCAGCGTCTCGCCGCTGCAGCTCGTCGCCGAGGCCCGGACGGTCATCGGCAGCTACCTCGGGTCGGCCGTGCCGGCGCGCGACATCCCCGTCCTGGCGCAGTGGTGGCGCGAGGGGCGGCTCCCGGTCGAGGCGCTGGTCTCCTCGCGCATCGCCCTCGACGACCTCAACCACGCGATGGACGAGCTGGCTGCCGGCCGCGCCGTACGCCAGGTCGTCGAGCTGTGACGCGGGAGGTGGGTGGCTCTGCCGGCCTGCGCCTCCGCCTGCGGCGCACCGGTGGCCTGGCTGGCGCACCCCTGACCAGGACCGTCGACGTGGCCGAGCTGCCCGACAGTGACGCCGAGCAGTGGTGCGCGATCCTGGCCGGCGACGGTCCGCGCGGGCTGCAGCCGGTGGTCCCGGGGCGCACCGTCCCGGACGCGTACACCTACCACCTGGCTTCCCCACCCAAGGGCGAGGAGGTCATTCTCGCCGAGCATGACCTGCCCGGGCCGGTGCGTGACCTGTTCGAGCGGACCCTCTCGGAGTGAGCCCCCAGACCCGGTCGCCAAACGCGAGAATCCCGCGCTGAGGGGCGGGGTGACGTATGGGGAGTCGGACAGGGGGACTTTTTTGGCTCGGATCCCGGCTCACGGGCCTCCAGAGGGCTGCCTGACACCGCTGACCGGTAGACTGTGAGGTGAAATCGCGACCAGCTGGTCTCCAGACTGGTCGCGTGTCATGAGCAGGGTGCAGCGACGTGCCGGGGCCACCCCCGAGCGGCGTGCCCCACCGGAGAAGGAGCACCGTGTCCGAGTCTGACCAGACACCGCACGAGAGCACGCCCATCCCCGAGACCTCCGAGAACCTCACCGCCGAGCAGGCCGAGGCTGCCCGCCTGCGTGCCGAGGCCGAGCTCGCCGGGGTCCCCGAGGGTGTCGACTACGACGCGAGCGCGATCACCGTGCTCGAGGGGCTCGAGGCCGTGCGCAAGCGCCCGGGCATGTACATCGGGTCGACCGGTGAGCGGGGCCTGCACCACCTGGTCTGGGAGATCGTCGACAACTCCGTCGACGAGGCGCTCGCCGGCTACGCCGACACCATCGACGTCACCCTCCTCGCCGACGGCGGCGTGCGCGTGACCGACAACGGCCGCGGCATCCCCACGGGCATGAACGACGCGTACGGCGTGTCCACCGTCGAGCTCGTGCTCACCCAGCTGCACGCCGGCGGCAAGTTCGGTGGCGGCGGCTACAAGGTGTCCGGTGGCCTGCACGGCGTGGGCTCCTCGGTCGTCAACGCCCTGTCGACCCGGCTCGACGCCGAGGTCTGCCAGAAGGGCCACGCCTTCCGGATGTCCTTCGACCACGGTGTCGCCACGGCGCCGCTGGAGCAGATGGAGGCCTCGGACCGCACCGGCACCACGATCACGTTCTGGGCGGACGGCGACATCTTCGAGACCACCCAGTACGACTTCGAGACGATCCGCGCGCGGTTCCAGCAGATGGCGTTCCTCAACAAGGGCCTGACCATCAACCTCGTCGACGAGCGCGTCCAGGAGACCGAGGCCGAGGAGGCCGAGACGGTCGACGCCGCGGAGAAGAAGCCGCGGCAGGTCAGCTACACCTACGCCAACGGCCTGGTCGACTACGTCACCCACCTGGTCGGGTCCAAGAAGGCCGAGCCGGTCCACGCGGAGATCATCTCGATCGAGTCCGAGGACACCGAGCGCCAGCTCAGCCTCGAGCTCGCGATGCAGTGGACCACCGCCTACTCCGAGTCGGTCCACACCTACGCCAACACCATCAACACCCACGAGGGCGGCACCCACGAGGAGGGCTTCCGCGCGGCGATGACCAAGCTCATCAACGACTTCGCGCGCAAGCAGAACATCCTCAAGGACAAGGACGACAACCTCACCGGCGACGACATCCGCGAGGGCCTGACCGCCGTCGTGTCGGTCAAGCTCGGCGAGCCGCAGTTCGAGGGCCAGACCAAGACCAAGCTCGGCAACTCCGAGGTCAAGGGGTTCGTCCAGCGCGCCATGACCGACGAGTTCGGCCACTGGCTGGAGGCGCACCCCAGCGAGGGGCGCGACATCGTCCGCAAGTCGGTGCAGGCGGCCGCCGCCCGCATGGCGGCGCGCAAGGCCCGCGAGGCCACCCGTCGCAAGGGCCTGCTCGAGTCCGGTGGCCTGCCGGGCAAGCTGCGTGACTGCCAGAGCAAGGACCCCTCGATCTCCGAGGTGTTCATCGTCGAGGGTGACTCCGCCGGCGGCTCGGCCGTGCGTGGTCGCAACCCGCACAACCAGGCGATCCTCCCGATCCGCGGCAAGATCCTCAACGTCGAGAAGGCGCGCATCGACAAGGTGCTCGCCAACAACGAGGTCCAGGCGCTGATCTCGGCGTTCGGCACGGGCATCGGCGAGGACTTCGACAAGTCGAAGGCGCGCTACCACAAGATCGTGCTCATGGCCGACGCCGACGTCGACGGCCTGCACATCCGCACGCTGCTGCTGACGCTGCTCTTCCGGTTCATGCGCCCCCTCATCGAGGAGGGCTACGTCTACCTCGCGCAGCCGCCGCTCTACCGCCTCAAGTGGAGCAACCACGCCCACGAGTTCGCCTACTCCGACCGTGAGCGCGACGCCATGGTCCAGGCCGGGCAGTCCCAGGGCTGGCGCCTGCCGAAGGACGCGGGCATCCAGCGCTACAAGGGTCTCGGCGAGATGGACTACCAGGAGCTGTGGGAGACCACGATGGACCCCGACCACCGGGTGCTCCTGCAGGTGACCCTCGACGACGCCGCCGCGGCCGACGAGATCTTCGCCGTGCTGATGGGCGAGGACGTCGAGAGCCGTCGCGGCTTCATCCAGCGCAACGCGCGCGACGTCCGGTTCCTGGACATCTAGGCAGGGCCGGCGGGTTTCACGTGGAACCCGGCCCGCGCCACACCTCCGAATCGTTGAAGTGCTGATCTTCTGAAGTGCATTGAGGGACAAGGGAATTCATGACTGAGATACCGCCCGTCGAGTACGACCGGACCGAGGCGATCGACCTCAACGCGGAGATGCAGCGCAGCTACATCGACTACGCCATGACGGTCATCGTCAGCCGCGCGCTGCCCGATGTCCGTGACGGCCTCAAGCCGGTGCACCGCCGCGTCGTCTACGCCATGTACGACGGCGGGTACCGCCCCGACCGTGGCTACAACAAGTGCAGCCGCGTCGTCGGTGAGGTGATGGGCCAGTACCACCCGCACGGTGACTCCTCGATCTACGACGCCCTCGTCCGCCTCGTGCAGGACTGGTCGCTGCGCTACCCGCTCGTCGACGGGCAGGGCAACTTCGGCTCCCCGGGCGACGACCCGGCCGCCGCGCCGCGGTACACCGAGTGCCGGATGGCGCAGCTGGCCATGGAGATGGTCCGCGACATCCACGAGGACACCGTCGACTTCCGCGACAACTACGACGGCAAGACACAGGAGCCGTCCGTCCTGCCGAGCCGCTTCCCCAACCTGCTCGTCAACGGCAGCTCCGGCATCGCCGTCGGCATGGCGACCAACATCCCGCCGCACAACCTGCGTGAGGTCGCCGACGCCGCCCAGTGGTACCTCGCCAACCCCGAGGCCGACCGTGAGCAGTTCCTCGACGCGGTCCTGGCCCGCATCTCCGGCCCCGACTTCCCCACGGGCGCGCTCATCCTCGGCCGCAAGGGCATCGAGGACGCCTACCGCACCGGGCGAGGCTCGGTCATCATGCGCGCGGTCGTGGAGGTCGAGGAGATCCAGGGCCGGCAGTGCCTCGTCGTCACCGAGCTGCCCTACCAGGTCAACCCCGACACGCTGGCCCAGAAGATCGCCGAGCTGACCAAGGAGGGTCGCCTGTCGGGCATCGCCGACATCCGCGACGAGACCTCCGGCCGCACCGGCCAGCGCCTGGTCATCGTGCTCAAGCGCGACGCCGTGGCCAAGGTCGTGCTCAACAACCTCTACAAGCACACCCAGCTGCAGACCAACTTCGGCGCCAACATGCTGGCCCTGGTCGACGGCGTGCCGCGCACGCTGCCGATCGACGCGTTCATCCGCCACTGGGTCGAGCACCAGGTCGAGGTCATCCAGCGCCGGACGCGGTTCCGCCTGCGCAAGGCCGAGAACGAGATCCACATCCTGCGTGGCCTGCTCAAGGCGCTCGACGCCCTCGACGAGGTCATCGCCCTCATCCGCCGGTCGCAGACCGTGGAGGCGGCGCGTGACGGCCTCATCGAGCTGTTGGAGATCGACGAGATCCAGGCCCGCGCCATCCTCGAGATGCAGCTGCGCCGACTGGCCGCCCTCGAGCGCCAGAAGATCATCGACGAGCACGACCGCCTCGAGGCGCTCATCAAGGACTACGAGGACATCCTCGCCAAGCCCGAGCGCCAACGGAACATCGTGTCCGAGGAGCTCGGTGAGCTCGTCGACAAGTACGGCGACGACCGCCGCACCCGGATCGAGCTCATCGACGGCGACATGTCGATGGAGGACCTCATCCCCGAGGAGGACGTGGTCGTCACCATCACGCGCGGCGGCTACGCCAAGCGCACCCGCGTCGACGCGTACCGGTCGCAGGGCCGTGGCGGCAAGGGCGTCCGCGGCGCATCCCTGCGCGGTGACGACATGGTCGACCACTTCTTCACCACGACGTCCCACCACTGGCTGCTCTTCTTCACCAACCTGGGTCGGGTCTACCGGGTCAAGGCCTACGAGCTGCCCGACTCCGGTCGTGACGCCAAGGGCCAGCACGTCGCCAACCTGCTCGCGTTCCAGCCGGACGAGAAGATCGCCCAGGTCCTCGACGTCCGCGACTACGAGCAGCAGCCCTACCTCGTGCTGGCGACCAAGAACGGCCTGGTCAAGAAGACGCGTCTCGCCGACTACGACTCCCCCCGCAGCGGTGGCCTGATCGCGGTCAACCTGCGCGACGGCGACGAGCTCGTGGCCGCCGACCTCGCCTCGCAGACCGACGACCTGCTGCTCGTCTCGCGCAAGGCCCAGTCGGTGCGCTTCCACGCCACCGACGAGCAGCTGCGCCCGATGGGCCGCGCCACCAGTGGCGTGACCGGTATGCGGTTCCGCGGCGACGACTCGCTGCTGTCGCTCAGCGTCATCCACGAGGGCGAGGACCCCGACGTGTTCGTGGTCTTCGAGAACGGCATGGCCAAGCGCAGCCCGTCCTCTGACTGGAACGCCAAGGGCCGTGGTGGCCTGGGGGTCGCGGTCGCGAAGATCACCGAGCGCAACGGCGACCTCGTCGGTGCCCTGACGGTCGACGAGGACGACGAGGTGTTGGTCATCTTCGAGAAGGGCAACATCGTCCGGTCGCGCGTCGACGGGGTCCGCCTCACGGGCCGCAACACCATGGGTGTGCAGTTCGCCAAGGCGGGCAAGGGCGACTCGGTCGTGGCGGTGGCCAGGAACCCCGAGCGTTCCGAGGATGAGAGCGACCTGAGCACGGACGGGAGTGCCGCAGGCGACTCAGCGGTCACCGATGCCGTACCGTCGTCTGTGAACGAGCAGGTCGTCGACGGCGCTGAGGGTGATCAGACTCCCCCGGCCCCCGAGGCGACCGAGACCGACTCCACCGGAGGTAACGAGTGAGCACGGCAGGCCACACGAGCACGTCGTCGCGTCCGGGAGGACCGGAGGCTGGGCGGATGAACCGCGGCGCCGAGCAGGTCGGCACGGTTCGCCCGGGAGCCCCCGCGCGCCCGGCCGGGGCCGCCGCCGCCGCCGGCCGCGCCCGTCGGGTCAAGCTCACCGTCTCGCGGGTCGACCCCTGGTCGGCGATGAAGATGTCGTTCCTCATCTCCGTGGCCCTCGGCATCGCCGGCGTGGTCATGGTCGCCGTGCTCTGGATGATCCTGTCGGGCATGGGGGTCTTCTCCGAGGTCAACCGCCTGGTGGGCACGATCTTCAACGACAGCGAGAACCCGTTCGACATCATGGACTTCCTCGGCTTCGGTCGGGTGCTGTCCCTGAGCATCGTCATCGGGGTCATCGACGTCATCCTGCTGACCGCCCTGTCGACCCTCGGCGCGTTCCTCTACAACATCTGCTCGGCCCTCGTGGGCGGCCTCCAGCTGACACTCACCGACGACTGAGAAGCGGCCCCGCGCCGTACCTCGACCGCCCGTCCTCCGACTCCGGAGGGCGGGCGGTATCCGTTTTGGTGGGCAGCCCTACCGTCATGTAACCTCGGGTCTCGCGCCACCCACCGGTGGCGCAGCGGAGATTGGGCTCACGGGCCTATAGCTCAGACGGTTAGAGCGCTTCCCTGATAAGGAAGAGGCCACAGGTTCAAGTCCTGTTAGGCCCACCAATCCCGATCCCCGCGGGTTCTCTGCGAGGGAAGGCGGACCACCGATGAAGAAGCTCCTGTTCCTCGTCGTGACCGCAGTCGGCGCTGCCGCGATCCAGAAGAAGCTCAAGGCCCAGCAGGCCGAGAAGGACCTCTGGGCCCAGGCGACCGACTCCCCTTCCTGACACAGGAACCTGGGGTCGACTCCCCACTCGGGGGCCATGGCGCAATTGGTAGCGCACCTGCTTTGCAAGCAGGGGGTTAGGGGTTCGAGTCCCCTTGGCTCCACCAGTTCTCGACAGGCCCTCCCCGTCAGCGGCGAGGGCCTTTTGCTGCTCGAGACGGTCAGGGAGCGAGCAGGGCGAGGGGCACGCGGCAGCTGACGCCGACGTCGTTGAGCCGGTCCAACAACGGGGTCCCCTCGACGGTGGGCAGCCGCATCGGCCTGGGGTGACCGGCGGCGAGCGAGCGGGCGTAGTCGTCCCGCGCCGTGACGAGCCGTTGCCAGTCCTCGACCCAGCGGGAGCTTGGCGGGTCGGACGCGAGGACGGACGGACCCAACGAGCGCAGGGCGACGACCATCTCGGTGACGGCGTCGTTCTGGGCGTTGATCGCCCCGACCCGCTGCTGGATCGACGCCGAGGTGCCCACGGCTGCGGCTGCCGTCGCGTCACGCATGGCGGCGCAGTGCGAGGTGGCCGTCCGGACGATCGCAGACCGCTCGATGACGGCAGGGTTGTCGACGTGGGCGAACGACCAGAGCTGCAGGAGCACGACCGCGACCACCCCGCCGGCGACGACGACCGCCACACGGGCGGCCCAGACCCGCCATCGCGCGCCGGAGCCGCCCACGGGTGGGGCTACCCGTCGACCTCGACGGTCGGCGCGCCGGCGGCGTTGGTCTGGACCGACTTGATGCCGTTCTCGGCCGCGGCCTTGGACTCGTACGCCTCACCCGTCGCGATGACCTGGCCGTTGCTGGCCTTGAGGCGGAAGCGGTACTTCCCGGCCTTGTCCTTGTAGAGCTCGAACTTCCCTGCCATGACGCACCTCCGTGAGTGGACCCGCCAGAACGCTTGGCAGCCTAGGGGCGGTGATCCGCCTCGTACAGAGCCGTTGGTGGGAGAAGCTGGCCAGCCCTACGCGGTGGTGCGCTGCTCGGCGAGGCGCTTCAGGGAGGTCATGGCGTCGAGCGTCTGCTTCGGCAGCTGGCGCTTGATGACCGGCCCGAAGGCACGGCCGAAGCCCTTGGTGGCGATGTCGATGGTGTGGGTCAGGGTCGTCCCCACCCCGTCGGAGGCCGCGACGAAGTCGACGGTGACGTCCATCATCCGGTCGGTGAACTTCATGGCGAAGTGACGGTCGGGCTCGCGGGCGACGATCTGTCCGTCCATGACACCGGTGCGCCGGCCGTCGGTGTAGTGGTAGCGAAGCCGGGTGCCGACGTCGTTGGTCCCCGGGTCGAGCTTGTCGATGCCGGTGCACCGGGACAGCCACGTCGGCGTCTGGCTCACGTCGTCGACGATGGCGAAGATCGCAGAGGGTGGAGCGCTGACGGAGAGGGTGTGGGCGAAGCGAGGCATGACATCTCCGAACGCCGGGGAGCGGGGGTGGGCACACCGTACTCCCGGCCGCGAGGTCGAGGGACCGCTTCGCGACGGGGCTCAGGGACCGGTCCGGGACACCTCGAGCGCGACGGACAGGCTGGGTGGGGCCGGGAGCGGGCGACGTGGTTCACGGACGCCGGTCGGGCCGCCGTCGGACCCCGGCCCGGACCCGGACCACAGGCCGACGAAGCGGCGACCGCGGAGACGACGGTGCCGGTACACGGCGTACACGGCCGTGTCGCCGCGCCCCGGGGTCATGGCCCGGACCCGGGCGACCGCCTCGCTCGCGTCGCCGGCGGCCACCCGGCACGTGCCCCGGCCCCGCCCGCGCGAGTCGCGCTGAGTCACCTCGAACGTCCTCATCCCGCAAGGGTGCTCTCGTGGTGGCGGTGGTGACAAGACCCGGCGCAGCGCAGCCGGGACCACCCTCGCCTACGCTGGCTCCGGCCGCCGCGACGACAGGAGAGCGCATGCCATCGCCACAGCCCGACGCCCAGGACGTGCGTCGCCTGGTGCCCCGCACCGACGCCGTCCTGGCCGACCCGGAGGTGCAGGCGGCGGTGGCTCGCCTGGGGCGCGACACGGTGCGAGCAGCGGTGAACGGGGCCCAGGGACGGGCGAGGGCAGGAGAGATCGCCCCCGACGAGGTCGTCGAGGCGGCCCTCGTCGCCCTCCCCGCTCGCGCGACCACGCTGACCCCGGTCATCAACGCGACTGGTGTCGTCATCCACACCAACCTGGGCCGCGCGCCCCTGTCGGCGGCAGCGGTCGAGGCGATGACCGCTGCAGCAGGCACCGTCGACGTCGAGCTGGACCTGCACACCGGCAAGCGATCGAAGCGAGGTCGCGGGACCATCGCGGCGCTCCTCGAGGTGGTCCCGGAGGCAGGCGGTGCCCTCGTCGTCAACAACGGCGCCGCGGCACTCGTGCTCGCGACGACCGCCCTGGCGGCTGGTCGCGAGGTCGTCGTCAGCCGCGGCGAGATGGTCGAGATCGGTGACGGGTTCCGGCTCCCCGACCTCATCGCCAGCACCGGTGCCCGCCTGCGCGAGGTCGGCACGACGAACCGGACCACGCTGGCCGACTACGCCGCCGCCGTGGGTCCCGACACCGGCTGCATCCTCAAGGTCCACCCCAGCAACTTCCGGGTCGAGGGGTTCACGGCGTCCGCGTCGGTCGCCGACCTCGCCGGGCTCGGCGTCCCGGTCGTGCACGACATCGGCAGTGGCCTGCTGAGGCCGCACCCGCTGCTGCCCGACGAGCCGGACGCCGCGTCGGCGCTCGCGGAGGGTGCAGCCATCGTGACCTGCAGCGGCGACAAGCTGCTCGGCGGTCCACAGGCCGGCCTCGTCCTCGGCGACGCCGCCACGGTGGAGACGCTGCGCCGGCACCCCCTCGCCCGGGCGCTGCGCGCAGACAAGACCACCTTGGCCGGGCTCGAGGCCACCGTGCGCGGGCCCCGTCCGCCCGTCTGGGACGCCCTCGAGGCCGACCCGGACCGGCTTCGCGCGCGGTGCGCCGCGCTGGTCGCCACCCTGCCGACCGGGTCGGG
This sequence comes from Pedococcus sp. 2YAF34, assembly GCF_052114585.1. NCBI lineage: Bacteria > Bacillati > Actinomycetota > Actinomycetes > Micrococcales > Intrasporangiaceae > Pedococcus > Pedococcus sp. 2YAF34. The sequence goes on along the minus strand of NZ_JBFRFA010000002.1, from coordinate 163,528 downwards.
GGCAACGGTGGTGGCCGCTGACGGCGTCGTCGGTGGCGGCGGTGCCCCCGGGAGACCCCTGCCCGGCTGGGCCGTGGCCCTACCCGAGGCGTGTGCCGAGCTGCTGCGCGGGCTGGACGAGCCGGTGCTCGCGCGGGTCGAGCGCGGCCGGTGCCTCGTCGACCCGCGCTGCGTCCCCGAGTCCCTCGACAGGACACTCACCGAGGCCGTGCGCGAGGTACTCGGCCGCCTCGCCTGAGCGCGGCGCCGAGCCCGGCGGAGCGCACCCGGGCCAGTGCATCAGACGGTGATCGTCCCACCCTCGAACGTGCAGGTGAGCTTGCCGTCCACGGTCGTGGTGTCGGTGATGGGGTAGCCGTAGCTGCCGGCGGCCCCGCCCTGCGCCTTCCACTCGGTGAGCACCGCACCGAGCACCCGGAAGGGCTTGTCGAGGGCCCACAGCTCACCTTGCTGGAAGTCCTGGTGCCAGCCGCCGCGGACCTGTCCGGAGACCCGGTTGCCCTTGGGGTACCCGAGCTCGCCGGTCTCGCGGCCACCGGCGACCCACGAGGTGAGGGCGTCGCCGTAGATGCACTTGGTGGACGTGCTGGCCGAGTCGATGACGATGCCGCGCTGGAACTCCTGGCGCCAGCCGCCGTCCGTCATGCCGGAGATGCGGTTGGTCGTCGGGTAGCCGAGGACGCCGGTCTCGCGTCCGGTGCCCTTCCACGCCGTGAACGCGTCGCCGTAGATCGTCTTGACCGGCGTGCTCGCCGAGTCGACGACGACGCCGCGCTGGAACTCCTGGCGCCAGCCGCCGTCCGTCATGCCGGAGATCCGGTTGGTCGTCGGGTAGCCGAGGAGACCGCTCTCGCGTCCGGTGCCGGTCCACTGCGTGTACGCCGTGCCGTAGACGATCTTCGTCGTGGTGTCCGGGGAGTCGGTGATGGCGCCGTGCTCGTAGGTCTGGACCCAGCCGCCGTTGACGCGCCCGGTCAGCCAGTCGCTCGTGGGGTACCCGAGCAGGCCACGGGGGCCGTCGACGGACGCCCACACCGACTTCACCGAGTTGGGCACGCCGTGCGCCCCCGTCGTCTTGGTGTGGTAGATCGAGCCGCCCTGGTAGACGACGTAGGTGCCACGGCCGTCGCCCACGAGGACCCCGGGCGTGGTGGAGGCCTTGAGGTAGGAGCCCTGCGCGCCCATGTCGCGTTCCTTCTGGGAGATCGCCCCCCAGCCGGGCAGGCACGGCGCGCTGTGCTCGGCGGTGCGGTCGTCCACCAGCGAGGTGGTGGTGCAGGAGGCCCACTTGTACGGCGCGACGCAGCTCACCACGCGGCAGTGGACGCCGCCGCTGCACTTGACCTGGGTGTTGCACTGTCCGTAGCGGAACGCGTTGCAGCACACGCGTCGCTGGTCGCAGGTCCGGCTCGACCCGGTCCCGCACGAGCAGCTCCAGCACTTGCTGTCGCAGATGCCGTCGGTGCAGCCGGTCGAGCACTTCGAGCACGACGCGTTGCAGTCGACGATGTAGCGGTAGCCCGCACCGCACCACGAGGAGTCGGCGGCCTTCCACCAGCCAGCGGCGAAGCTGCCGGGCGGGCAGGCGTTGACACCCTTGTTGACCGTGCAGCAGAACACGGTCCAGCCGCTGCTGGCGGTGTTGCCGGGGCCGCAGATCGTGGCGTAGGCCGGCTGCGGGCGCAGGACGTAGTTCTTGGGGCTGGTGGCCAGGGCCGACCCGGCGACGGCGGCACCGACGAACAGGTCTCGGCGGGAGACGGGCCGCAGCCGGCGCGACAATGAGGACACGAAGCCGGCCATCCCCCCGGGTCCGGCGTTGAGGTCGTCGAGGGTGCTCACGGGTGGCCTCCCAGTCGGGCCAGCGTCGCCCGGTCGGTGATGCGCAGCGAGTTGACGAGCGTCATGGCCCGCGGGACGGACGCCATGCGCCGGGCATGGCTGCCGAGCACGGTGAACAGGCAGAACGCCCGGCCGCCGTGGCTGAAGAACTGCTGGCTGGCGCTCATGCCGGGCAGCGGCCGCTGGAGCCGGTTCGGCGCGAAGTGCGACGGGGCGAGCCGGGGCAGTCCCTGCTTCTCGAACAACCCCTGGTCGGCGACCTCGGACCCGTAGTCGACCAGCGCCACGAACACGTCGTCCGGCCCGAGCAGGTCGACGACCCCGGTCCCGAAGTCTCCGCGGAGCTCGGGCAGCGGCCGGGTGCAGGCGTGCAGCACCGGTCGGGTGACGTCCTGGTCCTCGACCACCCCTCTCGCGCGGGCGTCCGGCGCCACAGGAGTCGCCCCGGGGCGCCGGGTCACGGCGACGTGCCACCCCCGCGGCGCGTCGGCCTTGAGGCCGTAGGTGTCTGCCATCTGCTCAGCTCCCAACTGCGACGGCCAGGAGCGCGGCTGCCGCGACCCCCAGCGTCACCCTAGCGACGATTCGTGCGGATCTGGCCCATCTCTCGACGCGGCCGAAGACGGTGTGCAGGGCGGCGCGGTCGGCCACACCACCCATGAGGAGCGACGGCAGGGCCCGGACGACCCCGAAGGTGGCCCCGATCGCCAGCCCCACGCGCAGGTCGCCACCGAGCGCGGCGAGGAGCACGACGGCGTACGTCGTGGCACTGGTGATGATCGTGACGAGGCCGAACCCGAGCTGCGCACCGAAGCCCACGCCGTACACCCAGCCGCGGTAGCGGATGAGCCACTGCTCGTCGACCTGCCGCCGCCACGACGGCAGGTCGAGCCGGCCACGCTGGGAGTCGAGGCCCAGCCCCACGAGGAGCAGCACGGTGACGAGGGCCAGCGACCACGACGAGCTGCGTACCGGGTCGGGCACGAGGCCGCCGAGCAGCGAGGCGAGGGCGCCGAGGGCGAGTCCCCCGACGGCCGAGCCGAGGAGGTATGCCGCGGTGGTCACCCACCAGCGGGAGGCGCGGGCCCGCTCACCGAGCGGGCTGATGCTGGACAGCATCGACTCGCCTCAAGGGGACCAGGTCGCCCGCACGGCCGCGACGGTGGCCATGGGCAGGCCGAGCGCGAGCGCGAGGGTGGCGAGGGACACGGGACCGGTCAGTGCTGGTGGTGGTCGGACGCCGAGGCGTGCTCGTGCTCATGGTCGTGACCGTGGGCGTGCCCATCGTGCGCTTGCTCGTCGTGGTGGTGCGCGTGGTCGTGACCGTGCTCGTCGGTCGCAGGACCGGCGAGGTCGGGCGAGGTGTACAGGCTCGGGTCGCCCGGGCGGATCCCAGCCGCGAGCAGCTCGTCATCCATGCGCGGCACGCTGTCGCGCTCCCCGCGGCCCAGGGCCTCGCCGACCAGCTGGCCCGGACCGGTGCGCCCAGCAGCGGCGCGGGCGTCCTCGCTGTCGGAGACGCCCTGGGCCATGAGGTCGCGCACCTGCGGCCAGGTGGTCGCCGACCCCTCGCCGGTGACGCGGCCGTCCTCGACGTAGACGAAGTAGGGCGAGCCGGGGATGTCGTAGTCGACCCACGCCGCCGAGGACTGCACGACCGGGACGTCGCCGGCCAGGGAGCGCAGGCTGGGGACGGACTCCTCCTCCAGGCCCTTGGCCACGACCTGCAGGCGACCGTTGCCGGGCACGTCGACCCCCTGCTGGAACTCCTCCCAGAAGGTCTGGCAGACGCTGCAGCCGCTGGTGAGGAACGCGAGCAGCGTGCGCGAGCCGGGGGTGGTCACGGTCACCGAGCGCTCGGCGCGCTCGAGGTCGGTGCCGACGATGTCGTGCGCGCGGGTCGAGTCCTTGCGGGTGGCGGGGACGACGCCGTTCTCGAGCTCCACCGGGACGGGGCCCGGGGACCCACCCGTGGTGGCCGTCGTGACGCCGGTGCCCGCGTCCTCCTCGAGCTCGAGGCCGGCGCCGAGCTCGTGCAGGGCCTTGAGGATGAGCGCGTGGCTGCGCAGGAGACCGAGGACCAGGACGCCGAGCAGGATGACGGCGACCCCTTCGGCGATGACGGCGGCGAGCATGGTTCAGCCCTTCGAACGGGTGCGGGTGGCGCTGCGGACCGCGGCGGCGGTGGTGGTGGGCAGGACGGCCATGGCCATCCAGGCGAGGAAGCCGATGAGGACGGCCAGCCCCGCGGTGGTGACCAGGGCCCCGGTGCCGGCGGTCGCGCCCCAGGGGTCGGCCGGCGGCGCGCCGGCGACCGCAGCCGCGACGAGGGCGGCCACGGCGGTCAGGGCCACGTGGGTGCGGCTCGGTGGGGTGTCGGGCTTGCCGAAGCAGCCGCACGACCCGAGGACGCCGCCCCGGGCGAGGACGAGGACGACGAAGGCGGTGAAGACCAGGTATGCCGCCGCGACCAGCACCGCGACCACGCGACCGGGGGCGACCACCGCCCACGCGCCCACGACGACCTCGGCCACGGCGAAGGCGCGTACGAGGAGGGCGCCGGGAGCGGGGCGCACGCTGAGGCCGGCGCTGCGCAGGGCCCGGACGAGGGGGGCGGGGTCAGCGACCTTCGGGACCCCGGCCAGCACGAGCAGCCCCGCCGCGGCGAGGTACGGTCCGGCCAGCGCGTCCCACATGTCGCCACACGCTACCTGCCGTCAACGCACACCCCGTGCCACCGCGACACGACCGGTCCCCTGTCGACTCGACGAGTGCCACCGCGACACGACCCGTGCCCTGTCGACACGACAGAAGGGCACCGGCGCGTCCGGGTGGACGCAGCGGTGCCCTTCCGGGGACTGCCGTCAGAGCAGGTCAGTCGAGCTTGTCCTTGGTGTCCTCGGCCTGGTCGGCCACGGTGTTCGCGGCGTCCGCGGTGGCATCGGCAGCGGTGCCGGCGGCGTGCTTGCCCTGCGAGGTGGCCTTGTCCTTGGCGTCGGCGGCGACGGAGGTCGCCTTGTCCTTGGCGTCGGAAGCCTTGTCCTTGACGACCTCGGCCGCACCGGCTGCCTTGTCCTTGGCGACGTCGGCGAGGTGGGAGACCTTGTCGCCCGTCGTCGAGGCGCGGCCTGAGGACGGCGCCGTGTAGGGGTCGTCGAGCGGGGTGGCCCACGGGTCCTCGCGCGGCGCGGACTTGCGGAACGCTGCGACGGCGGCACCGATGGCGGCCAGGACGCCGAGACCGATGAGGAACTTGCCCTTGCGGCCGGACTTCTTGGCGACGGCGTCACCCTTGAGGACGGCGAACGCCCCGCCGGAGCGGTCGGCGGTCTCGCCGGCGACGTCGCTCGCGGTGGACTTGGCGGCCGCCGACGCGGCAGCCACGGCCGCGATGGCCTCGGCCACCTTCGGCAGCAGGGTGTCGACGATGGTGTCGCGCGCGGTGTCGACCTTGGGGGCCAGCCCCTCGACAGCGCCCTGCAGCTTGGGGGCGGCGACCTCGATGCCGTGGTCCACGTGCGGCTTGGCCCAGTCGCGGGCAGCCTCCACGTGGGGCTTGCTCCAGTCCTTCGCGTGGCCGGCGCGCTCGCGGGCGACCTCGGCCGCCGGGGAGACGCGCTCCTTGAGCGTGGCGGCGTAGTCGGCGGCGGTGTGCGCTGCCGTGGACGCGGTCGAGCTCACGGCCTCGGCGGCCTGTTCGGACTTGCTCTTGGTGCGGAACACCCGTGCCTCCCTGATTGTGCAGACATGGTCATGCGGAACGTCGGACGCTTCTCGTCACCCATCCTGCCCTGTTTCGGCTGGTGGGCAAGCCAGCGGGGTGCCTGCGAGCGGCCCCTGGAGACCCTTCGTGGAAGGATGAGCGCCATGGACGTCACCCTCAAGACCAACCACGGCGACATCAACGTCACCCTGTTCCCCGACCATGCCCCGAAGACCGTCAAGAACTTCGTCGGCCTCGCCAGCGGTGAGCAGGAGTACCGCGACGACGCGGGTCGCACCAACCCCACGCCGTTCTTCGACGGCCTGACCTTCCACCGGATCATCCCCGGCTTCATGATCCAGGGCGGCTGCCCGCTCGGACAGGGCGTCGGTGGCCCCGGCTACACGTTCGACGACGAGATCAGCCCCGACAAGGACTTCACCAAGCCCTACATGCTCGCCATGGCCAACGCCGGCAAGCGCATGGGCAAGGGCACCAACGGGTCGCAGTTCTTCATCACCGTCGGCCCCACCACCTGGCTGCAGGGCAAGCACACCATCTTCGGTGAGGTCGCCGACGGCCCGAGCCGCGAGGTCGTCGACAAGATCGCGGTCGTGCGCACCGGTGCGAACGACAAGCCGGTCGAGGACGTTGTCATCGAGTCGGTCGTCGTCAACGACTGACCGGCCCGACTGACCGGCACGACCGACCGGCCGGCGACGACCGTCGCCGGCCGACGATGACCCGACCACCCGAAGGCAGGACCCGCCCGTGAGCGAGCCCAGCGCACCACCCCAGCAGCAGGCCCCGCCGGTCTGCCCGCGCCACCCCGACCGGGTGTCGTACGTGCGGTGCCAGCGGTGCCACCGGCCGGTGTGCCCGGAGTGCCAGCGCCCGGCGGCCGTCGGCGTCCAGTGCGTGGACTGTGTCCGCGAGCAGGCGCGGACGGTCCGCTCGGCGACCACCGTCTTCGGGGGTCGGGTCACCGACACCCCCCGGGTGTCCTACGCGATCATCGGGATCTGCGTCCTGGTCTACGTGCTGCAGACCATCACGCCCGGACTCACCCGCGACATCTGGTTCGTGCCGGTCCTCGGGGAGTCCGAGCCCTGGCGCTTCCTGACCTCGGCCTTCGCCCACGGCTCGGTCACGCACATCCTGTTCAACATGCTGGCCCTGTGGATGGTCGGCGCCCAGTACCTCGAGCGCCTCCTCGGCGCCGCCCGGTACGCCGCGGTGTACCTCGTGAGCGCGGTCGGCGGCTCGGTCGCCTACCTGCTCATGTCCTCGCCGCCGAGCAACGACTTCGCCACGCGGAGCATGTGGCTCACGCCCGCGGTCGGTGCGTCGGGCGCCGTCTTCGGCCTGTTCGGCGCGCTGCTCGTGCTCAACCGCCACCTCGGCCGGTCGTCGGCGGGCATGTACGCGACGATCGGCATCAACGCCGTCATCGGCTTCGTCGTCCCCAACGTCGCCTGGCAGGCCCACCTCGGGGGCCTGGTCACGGGCGCGGCGCTCGCGGCCGTGATCGCCTGGACGACCCCGCGCGAACGGCGCCGGTGGCAGTGGCCGGGAGTGGCTGCCGTCGTGGTGGTGCTCGTGCTCCTGTCCGTCGCGAAGTACGCGGTGTCGCCGAGCTTCGTGCTCGTCGGCTGACGCCTGTGGACGGACGGTAGCCCGACCGGACTACGCCGCCTGACGTAGGCCCGCCTCAGCAGAATTCCGTATTACACGCCTGTCATTCTGTCCCCAGCTGTGCACAAACCTGTGGACAACCCGATGTGGACAGGCTGTGGACAACCTCTCTCCCGCCGACGCATGAGGACGAGGACCCGCAGCGGCACGATGAGGTCGCCGCCTGCACCTGCCACGCTTCACGGGTCGGGCAGCGTGGTCCCGGCCCGTGTCAGATCGGAGAGAGCTCACCGATGAGCAGACTGTGTGCGAAGTTCCAGGCCCGGGTTGCCGAGCGGGGGGCCACGGCCGTGGAGTACGGCCTCATGATCGCGCTGATCGCGCTGATCATCCTCGCGGCGGTGGCCCTGCTGGGCGACAGCCTGTCCGGCCTCTTCTCCAAGACCGCAAGCAGCGTCTGACGAGGTCGTCCCCTGGCGACAGCCGTACGCCGTTCCCCCCTGACGGCGTGACCTCCCGGACGCGACGAGGCGCCCCTCTCGAGCCAGGCTCGTCGGGGGCGCCTCGGTTCGTCGGCGTCAGGTGGACGTCACCACCGGTGCCCGGTCAGCGCCAGCGCGTCGTCATCGCGAAGCCGGACAGCATCAGGCCGAAGCCGATGCCGAGGTTCCAGCGCCCGATGGCCTCGATGGGGAACCGCTGGCTGGTGATGTAGAAGACGACGATCCATAGCAGGCCGACCACCATCAGGGTCAGCATGACCGGCACGAACCACGGGGGGTTGCCGATCTTCGGCTTCGCAGGCTTGGTGGGCGGGGTGTAGGCGCGCTTGGCGCGGCCCTTGGACTCCGGCACGGAAACACTCCTTGCATGCGGACGGCATCGAGCCGCCGGGACGTTTGGCATAGCGTAGTGCCATGGCAGACCAGCGGCTGACGTGGTTGACGCGCCGGCCCACCGGGTGGTCGGCCGCTGTTCCGCTGGTCGCCCTCGGCGCCGGGCTGCTGTTCGCCACGAGCGCGGCGACCGCCAAGGGCACCGACCTGAGGTCCTCGACCAGCGACGTCCCCGGGCTCATCCGCGAGCAGACCCGCCAGAACGCCATCGCCGCCCAGCGCGTGGCGAGCCTGCGCGCCGACGTCGACCGGCTCTCGGCGCTGCAGGCCCCCGGCGACCGGAGGGTCACCCAGCTCACCGCCGACGCCGACGCGCTCAAGCTGTCCGCCGGCACGCAGGGTGTCTCCGGCCCGACGGTGCGGGTCTCGATGACCGACGCCAAGACCGTGCCGGACACCCTGCCCGACGGGTTCACCGTCGACGACTACGTCGTGCACCAGCAGGACGTGCAGGCAGTGGTCAACGCGCTGTGGCGGGGAGGCGCCGAGGCGATGATGCTCATGGACCAGCGGATCATCTCCACCAGCGCCGTCCGCTGCGTCGGCAACACCCTGATCCTCCAGGGACGGGTCTACTCCCCGCCCTACGTCATCACCGCGATCGGTAACCCCGACGACCTGCAGGCGGCGCTCGACGCGAGCCCGACGGTCGGCATCTACAAGCAGTGGGTGGACGCGGTCGGCCTCGGCTACGACGTGACCACCGGACGTGAGACGTTCCCGGCGTATGCCGGTTCCATCAACCTGCAGGACGCGAGGGCGGCGAAGTGAAGGCAGTGCGTTGGGTCCTCGGCATCGGCGGGGACCTGTTCGTCACGGCAGGGCTGCTGCTCCTGCTCTTCGTCGGCTGGCAGCTGTGGTGGACCGACGTCACCGCCAACCGCGTCCAGGACAACACCGTCTCCACGCTGACCCGTGACTTCGCCGCCGGCCCGAAGGGCGGCTCCGGGCCCGCGGCCACGGAGACACCGTCGAAGGTGCCGTTCGGGAGGGCGTTCGCGATCGTGCGCATCCCGCGGTTCGGCGCCGACTACGCGCGCCCGATCCTCGAGGGCACCTCGCGCGACATCCTCATGGACGGCGTGGGCCACTACACGGGCACGGCGACGCCGGGCGCGGTCGGCAACTTCGCCGTCGCCGGCCACCGCACGACGTACGGCCGTCCCTTCCACGACATCGACACCCTCCGCCCGGGTGACAAGGTCGTGGTCGAGACCAAGACGGCGTTCCACGTGTACGTCGTGAAGCGGCACGTCATCGTCGACCCGACCGACGTCGACGTGATCGCCCCCGTGCCCGAGCAGCCGGGCAAGCAGCCCACGCAGCGCTGGCTGACGATGACCGCGTGCCACCCGAAGTACAGCGCGGCGCAGCGGTACGTCGTGTTCGCCGAGCTCGACAGGTCCTACCCCCGCGCGAAGGGGCTGCCGGCCGGCACCCTGGCGTCACCGAAAGGCAGGTAGCGCATGATCTACGCCGCCATCTGGCGCGCCCTGCCCGGTCCCCTCGCGGTGCGGGTGCTGCTCGCGCTCGTGCTGGTCCTGGCCGTGGTCGCCTTCTGCTTCCTGTGGCTGTTCCCGCACGTCGCACCGCTGATGCCCTTCAACGACAACACGGTCGACCCGTCGACGGGCGCCTCCGCCCTGGTGGCGCCGGGGGTCCGGCGATGACGCGCATCCTCGTCGTCGACAACTACGACAGCTTCGTCTTCACCATCGTCGGCTACCTCCAGCAGCTCGGTGCCGACACCGTCGTCGCGCGCAACGACGCGGTGTCGCCGGCCGACGGCGCCGAGTTCGACGGTGTCCTGGTCTCCCCCGGACCGGGGACGCCGGAGGGCGCCGGGGTGTCGATGGCCATGATCGAGGCCTGCGCCGGGCGCGTCCAGCCCATGCTCGGGGTGTGCTTGGGCCACCAGGCCCTCGGCGTCGTCTGCGGCGCCACCGTGGGCCGGGCCCCCGAGCTGCTGCACGGGAAGACCTCGCGGGTGCTCCACGACGACAGCGGGGTGCTCGAGGGACTGGCCAGCCCGTTCACCGCGACCCGTTACCACTCGCTGACGATCGACCCGCCGACCCTGCCCGAGACGCTGGTCGCCAACGGGCACACCGAGTCGGGCATCGTCATGGCCGTCCGCCACCGCGACCTGCCGCTGCACGGGGTGCAGTTTCACCCCGAGAGCGTGCTGACCGAGGGCGGTCACCGGATCCTCGCGAACTGGCTGCTCCTGTGCGGCCTCGCCGACGCCGTCGAGCGGTCGGCCGGCCTCAGCCCGCTGGTCCGCGACGCCGAGGGCGTCGCCCGGGCGGTCGCCGCACCGTAGGGGGTCAGCCTGACCCCGGCGTACCCACGGACTCGGCGGACGCTCCCTACGGGGTCGTGATCGGGGGCAGGACGGTGGTGCTCGGCGGCGGAGTCGTCGTGGACGTCGGGGGCGTCGTGGTCGTGGTCGTCGGCGGGGTCGTGGTTGTCGCCGTGGTGGGCGTCGGCTTCGGCGGCTGGGCCACGGTGAGGGTGATCTCGGTGCCGTCGTCGACCTTGGTGCCCGACTTGATGCTCTGCTTGATGACCGAGTCCTCGGTCTCCGAGCTCTCGACGTAGACCGTCTTGATGCGGAACCCGCGGTCGCCGAGGAGCTGCGCGGCGTCGCTGCGCGACTTGCCCACGACGTCGACGGCGGTGATCTTGCCGGACGACAGCTCGAGCGACACGGCCGAGCCCACGGCGACCGAGGTGCCCTTCTCGGGGTTGGTCGAGACGACCTTGCCCTGGTCGAGACCCGAGTCGTCGACGAGCTTGGTCGCCCCGACCTTGAGGTTGAGGTTGGCCAGCGCGGTGCGGGCCTCGCCCTCGCTGTAGTCGGTGAGGTCGGGCAGCTCGACGGTGTCGGGCCCGGCGGAGATGCTCAGGGCGACGCGGCTGCCCCTGGGCACCATCTCCTCGGCCCCCGGGCTCTGCTCGACGACGTGGCCGACCTCCTTGGTGCTGGCCACGTCGGTCGACTCGGGCACGAGCCCGACGGCCCTGATCTCGGCCTCCGCGGTCTCGACCGGCTTGTCGACCACCGACGGCACGGCGACGTTGGTGGTGCCCTGAGGCGGCCGGTTGAGCAGCGACCTGCCGGCCAGCCCGAGGAGCACGAGCGCCCCGACCACCGCGAGCACGAGCAGGACGTAGGCGAGTCCGCGACGTCGGCGCGGCTCCTCGTCGGGGTCGTGGCCGATCGCCGGGAGGGTGGCGGTGTTGGCACCGTTTGGCGGGTCGGCGGCGGCGACACCGGTGGGAAGCACGGTGGTGGCGGCCGCGGCGCCCCCGACCGCGCCCAGTGCCACCGTGGCCTCGCCACCTCGGCCCGCGGTCCCGCGGGCGGCGTCGCTGATGGGCCGACCCAGGCGGGCGGCCTGCAGGTCGGCGCGGAAGGCGGTGGCGTCCTGGTAGCGCCCCTCGCGGTCCTTGACCAGCGCGTGGAGGATGACGGCGTCGAGCGCCGGGCTGACCTCGGGGTTGAAGCTCGAGGGACGAGGCGCCGCCTGACCGACGTGCTGGTAGGCGATGGCCACCGGGGAGTCGGCCTGGAACGGTGGGCGCCCGGTCACCAGCTCGAACAGCAGGCAGCCGGTCGAGTAGAGGTCGGAGCGGGCGTCGACGTGGTGACCCTGCGCCTGTTCGGGCGAGAGGTACTGCGCGGTGCCGATGACGGCCTGCGTCTGGGTCATCGTGGCGTTGGCGTCGGCGACGGCCCGGGCGATGCCGAAGTCCATCACCTTGATCTCGCCGCGGGCGCCGATCATCACGTTGGCCGGCTTGATGTCGCGGTGCACGATGCCCATGCGATGGCTGTAGGCGAGGGCGTCGAGGATGCCCTCGGTGATGCGGGCGGCCTCGCCGGGGTCGAGCGGCGAGCGGGTGTTGAGCAGCTCGCGCAGGGTCTGGCCCTCGACGTACTCCATGACGATGAAGGGCACCGGCACCGAGGCGCCGCCGGACTCGGTGACGCGGTCCTCGCCGGAGTCGTAGACGGCGACGATGCTGGCGTGGTTGAGCCCGGCCGCCGACTGGGCCTCACGGCGGAAGCGGGCGAGGAAGGAGGGGTCGCGGGCGAGGTCCGAGCGCAGCAGCTTGATCGCCACCGGACGGGAGAGCCGGGTGTCGTGGCCCAGGTGCACCTCGGCCATGCCGCCCCTGCCGAGGAGCTTGCCGACCTCGTAGCGACCGCCGAGCAGCCGTGGCGTGGTCATGGCTTGCCGCCCTTCCTGCCCTTGCCCTTCGTGTGGTGCGGGTGGTGTGCCGGCGCAGGCTTGGGAGCCGGCTTGGCGGCCGGGGCACTCGCCGCGGCCTTGGTCGCAGTCGAGCGGGCGGTGGTGGTGGTGCGGGAGGCGGAGGTACGTGTGGTCGTGGCCGTTGTCGCGCGCGAGGTCGTCGTGGCGACCGGGTTCGTCGGTGAGGACGTGGGTGCCGGGGAGCCGGCGGCCGACCCGCGGGTGGAGAAGACCAGCACCACGACGAGGGCGAGCAGGACCACGGCGCCCAGGACCGGCAGCATCCAGGCGGGGCGCCGGGTGTCGTGCTGCACGGTCGTCTCGCCCAGGGAGGGCGCGTCGTGGGTCGACCCGTCGGGCTGGGGCGTGAGGAAGACCGAGGTCGGCAGGGTCTGGTCGGCCGCGAGCCCCGCGGGGACCCCCGCGATGACCGGGGTCACGGCGGACCGCGCGCCGGCCACGAGGTGCTGGGGCACCTCGCCGGCGGGCAGTCGCAGTGCCTCGGCGAACGCACCGGCGCTGCTCGGTCGCTGGGACGGGTCCTTGGCGAGGGCCGCCATGACGGTGGTGCGCAGCGGCTCCCCGACCTCGTCGGACAACTGCGGCGCGGGCTGGCTGATGTGGGCCAGCGCCGTGGTCACCATCGACTCGCCGTTGAAGGGTCGCTGGCCGGTGAGCATCTCGTACCCCACGACGGCCAGGGCGTAGACGTCGCTGAGCGGGCCGGCCGGCCGGCCCTGGGCCTGCTCGGGCGCGAGGTAGTGGGGCGTGCCCAGCACCTCGCCGGTCTGGGTCATCGGCGCCTCGCTGAGCGCGCGCGCGATACCGAAGTCGGTGAGCTTGGCGTAGCCGTCGTCGTCGACCACGATGTTGGCCGGCTTGACGTCGCGGTGCACGACGCCGGCGTCGTGGGCCGCCTGCAGGGCGATCGCCGCCTGGTAGAGGATCTCGGTGACCTCGTCCTGCGGCATGGGAGCGCGCGAGCGGATGAGGGCCGACAGGGGCTCGCCGGACAGCAGCTCCATGACCAGGAAGGCCGTGCCGTCGTCCTCGCCGTAGTCGTGGACGGTGCCGATGTTGGGGTGGCTGAGGCCGCCGGAGTGCCTGGCCTCGGCGCGGAAGCGCTCGGCGAAGGCTTCGTCCTCGGCGCTGTCGGGGCGCAGCACCTTGACGGCCACGTCGCGGTCGAGGGTCTGGTCGTGGGCCTTCCACACCTCGCCCATGCCGCCGGTGGCGATGGACTCGGTGAGCAGGTACCGGCCGGCGAGGACGTCGCCCTGGGCGGGACTCACTTGCCGATCACCGCCTCCATGACCGACTTGGCGATGGGCGCCGCGACCCGGCCACCGGCCGCCTCGTTGCCCGCGGTGCCGCCGTCCTCGACGACGACCGCGACCGCGACCTTCGCGTCGGACGCGGGCGCGAAGGAGGTGAACCAGGCGTGCGGGGGCTTGCCCTTCTCGTGCTGCGCCGTACCGGTCTTGCCGGCCACGTCGACCCCGCTGATCTGGGCGGCGGTGCCGGTGCCGCTCTGGACGACGCCCTGCATCATCCGCGTCAGGGCGGCGGCCGTCTGCGCCGAGACCGCCTGCGACAGCTGCTCGGGCTGGGTCTCGTCGATGGTCTCGAGGTCGGAGGAGGTGACCTTCTTGACGAGGTAGGGGCGCATGACGACGCCACGGTTGGCCACGGCTGCGGCGATCATGGCGACCTGCAGGGGGGTGACGCGCACGTCGTACTGGCCGATGGCCGACTGGGCGAGCTGGGGGGCGTTGAGCTCGGCGGGGACCGAGCTGGGGGTGACGTTCATGGGGATGCTCAGGCGGTCGCCGAGGCCGAACTTCGCCGCCTGGGCCCGGAAGGCGTCGGCGCCGAGGTCCATGCCCAGCCAGCCGAACGCGGTGTTGCACGAGATCTCGAGGGCACGCTTGAGGGTCACCTTGTCGTTGGGGCCGCAGGGCTGTCGGTCGTCGTTGGGCAGGGGGGTCGAGGTGAGCGGCAGGTCGAGCACCGCGGGGCCGGGCAGCAGGCTCTCCTCGGTGAACTTCCCGGACTCCAGCGCCGCGGCGGAGGTGACGATCTTGAACGTCGACCCCGGCGGGTAGAGGTTGCCGGCGATGGCACGGTCGACCATCGGCCGCGTCGGGTCGGCGTTGAGGTCCTTCCACGCCTTGACGACGGCGTTGGTGTCGTGGCTGCTCAGCACCGAGGGGTCGTACGAGGGGTGGCTCACGAGGGCGAGCACCGCACCGGTGCTGGGGTCGAGGGCCACGACCGCGCCCCGCTGGCCGCCGAGCGCCTTCTCGGCCGCGGCCTGCGCCTTGGCGTTGATGGTCAGCTCGAGGCTGGCGCCGGTCTGGTCACGGCCGGTGAGGATGTCGGTGACGCGGCGGTAGAAGAGCTTGTCGGAGGACCCGGACAGCAGGCTGTTCTCCGCGCCCTCGACGCCGCCGCCCGCGCCGTACGTGAAGGAGTAGAAGCCGGTGACGTGCGCGTAGAGCTTGCCCTGGGGGTAGGTGCGCAGCCACTTCAGCTCGTCCTTGGAGGCGACCGACTTGGCGACGGGGGTGCCCCCCACGAGGACCTGGCCGCGCTCGCGGGCGTACGTCGCGAGCAGGGTCCGGCGGTTGTCCGGCCGGTTCTGCAGGGCCTGGGCGTCGACGAACTGGATCATCGTCGAGGAGATGAGCAGCGCGCTGAAGAGCAGCGCGACGACCATCGACAGGCGGCGTAGGGGGGCGTTCATCGCACCGCCACCACTTCGGTCCTGGCCTCACCGGCGGAGGACCCCGTCACCGGCACCTCGGCGATCGGCCGGCGGGCCTGGTCGCTGATGCGCAGCAGCAGGGCGACGAGCGTCCAGTTGGCCAGCAGGGAGGAGCCTCCGTAGGACAGGAACGGCATGGTGAGGCCGGTGAGGGGGATGACGCGGGTGACGCCGCCGACGACCACGAAGCACTGCAGCGCCACCGAGAACGCCAGGCCGCCGGCGAGCAGCTTGCCGAAGCCGTCGCGCACCCCGAGCGCGGTGCGCAGGCCGCGCTCGACGAGCAGCACGTAGAGCATGAGCAGGGCGAACAGCCCGATGAGGCCGATCTCCTCGCCGAAGCTGGGGATGATGAAGTCCGACTCCGCGAAGTAGGTGAGGTCGGGGCGACCGCGACCCAGGCCGGTGCCGAGGAGGCCACCGGACGCCATACCCATCAGGCCCTTGGCGACCTGGTCGGACTGGCCGGGCGCGAACGGGTCGAGCCACAGGTGCACGCGCTCCTGGACGTGGCCGAAGATGAGGTAGGCGACGTAGGCGCCGGCGCAGAAGAGCGTCATGCCGATCGCGATCCACGAGATCCGCTCCGTGGCGACGTAGAGCATGGCCACGAACAGCCCGAACAGCAGCAGGGACGAGCCGAGGTCGGTCTCGAACACCAGCACGCCGAGCGACAGCACCCACGCCAGCAGGATGGGGCCGAGGTCGCGCCCGCGCGGGAGGGTGAGGCCCAGCACCTTGCGCCCGGCCAGCGACAGGGCGTCGCGGGTCTGCACGAGGTAGCCGGCGAAGAAGACCGCGAGCAGGATCTTGGCGACCTCGCCGGGCTGGAACGTGAACGGCCCCAGGCCGATCCAGATGCGTGAGCCGTAGACGGAGCGGCCGATGCCGGGCACGAGGGGGAGGATGAGCAGGACGAACGCGGCGACGGCGGCGGTGAAGGTGTAGCGGCGCAGGACCCGGTGGTCGCGCAGGAACCACATCACCCCGGCGGCGATGGCGACCGACAGCGCGCTCCACGTCAGCTGCTTGAGGGCCAGGCCCTCGCCGAGCGTCTTGCCGTGCGCGAGGTCGAGGCGGTGGATCATGACCAGGCCGAGGCCGTTGAGCAGCGTGACGATGGGCAGCAGCAGCGGGTCGGCGTAGGAGGCCTTCCAGCGCAGCAGGAGGTGGAAGCCGCCCGCGAGCACGAGGAGGCCGGCGACCTGGGTGGTCAGGCCGGGCGGGAAGCTGCCGCTCATCGCCAGCGACACGTTGACGTAGGCGAGCACGACGATGCCGACGGCCAGCAGCAGGAGCACCAGCTCGACGTTGCGGCGGGTGCGGGGGGCGAGGCTCGAGATGGTCGTCATGGCGTGCTGGTCGGGCTGGCGGGCGAGGTGGTGGCCGACGCGGACGGGCCGCTCGTGGCGGTGGTGGACGTCGTGGTGGACGTCGTGGTCGACGGCGTCGGCGTGCCGGCGCTGCCGTCGGAGGAGCACGTCCCGCCCGTGGCCCGGCTGACGGCGCAGCGGGACGCCTCTATCCGCAGCTCGGCGACGAGGGCCTGGGCGTCGCGCAGCGTGCCCTTGGCGATGGTGGACTCGACCTGGGCGCGGTAGAAGTCGGGCAGGTCGGTGACCGCGATGTCGGACGGCTCCTCGACGTGCGAGAGCGTCACGGGGCCGAGGTCCTGCGAGACGCCCTGGTAGATGGCGACCTTCCCGCCGTCGGCGCCGACGAAGTACTGACCCTGGGTCCAGGCGTACGCGGCGTACGCGCCTCCCCCGAGGACGACGAGCACCAGCGCCAGCACGACCACGCGGCGCCACCAGCGGCCTGGGCCGGAGGGCCCCTCCTCGGCGAGCACGACGTCGTCGTCGTCGCCGGCGGCCTCGCGGGCCAGGGCCGCGGCCTTGGCCGCAGGGGTGACCGGTATGGCGCGGGTGCTCTTGGTGCGCGTCGAGGCCGCGCCGACCACCTGCGGCTGGGTCGGCGGGGCCTCGACCTTGGTGAGGTCGACGACGTCGCCGATGACGATGGTGACGTTGTCGGGAGCCCCGGCCTTCAGGGCGAGGTCGACCAGGCGCTGCGCCGTGGGCCCGGGCGGGTCGCCGGCCGTGACGACGTCGGCGATGGTGTCGGGCGCGACGTAGTCGGTGAGGCCGTCGGAGGCGATCATGTAGCGGTCGCCCATGCGGGCCTCGCGCACGGTGATGTCGGGCTCGTCGTCGGACTGGCCGGTGAGCACGCGGGTGACCAGCGAGCGCTGCGGGTGCCCGACCGCCTCGTCGGCGGTGATGCGACCCTCGTCGACGAGGGTCTGGACGAACGAGTGGTCCTTGGTGATCTGCGTGAGCTGCCCGTCGCGGGCCAGGAAGGCGCGCGAGTCACCGATGTGGGCGAGGACGAGCTTGTTGTGCGAGCGAAGGATCGCGATGAGCGTCGTGCCCATGCCGTGCAGGCTCGGATCGGCCTTGACCATGTCGGCGAGCTCGTCGTTGGCCGACGTGATCCGTTGCAGCAGTGCGCGGCTCGCCTCCGCGCTGCCCAGCGCCTCGCCGTCGAGGTCGGCCAGCGCGCCGATCACCACGGAGGACGCGATGTCGCCTCCGGCGTGGCCGCCCATGCCGTCGGCCATCGCGAGGAGCCGGGGCCCGGCGTAGCCGGAGTCCTGGTTCTCCGAACGCACCATCCCGACGTCGGAGCGGGCGGCGTAGTTGAACGCGAAGGGCATGGGGCGGCTGCCTACTTCCGCAGCTCGATGACGGTCTTGCCGATCCGCAGGGTGGTGCCGGACTCCACACGGACGGGCCCGGTCAGGCGCTCGCCACCGAGGTAGGTGCCGTTGGTGGAGCCGAGGTCCTCCACGAACCAGGCGCCGTCGCGGCTGAAGATGCGGGCGTGGCGTCCGCTGGCGAAGTCGTCGTCGAGCACCAGGACGCACTCGGGGTTGCGGCCGATGACCGTCCCGGCCTCCCGCAGCGGCAGGCTGGTGCCGGTGAGCGCGCCCTGGGTGACCACGAGCGTGCGGGGTGCCGACGGCTGGCGGCCGCGCGACCGGCCCCTGGGGGCGGCCGCCGGTGCCGGAGTCGCGGACGGCGCAGTGGCGGCGCGGGCCGGCTGGCGCTTGGGCGGGGTGGGCTTGCGCGGGGTACGGCTGACGACACGCGTGCCGTAGATGTCGCCGCGCAGGACGCCGACGACGCTGAACACGAAGATCCACAGGAGGACGAGCAGTCCGAGGCGGATGATCGTCAGGGTGAGCTCACTCATTGCAGCGCCGTCACCGCTTCCCGGCGCGGTAGGTGACGGAGGTGCGACCCACCGTGACGCGGTCGCCGTCGGAGAGGCGCTGGCTGCTGATGCGCTCGCTGTTGACGAACGTGCCGTTGGTCGAGCCGAGGTCGCGGATGCTGGCCACGAGGTGCGGGCCGTCGTTGGTCACGCGGATCTCGCTGTGGCGACGGGAGATGCCGGGGTCGTCGAGGACGATGTCGGCCGCGTCGTCACGCCCGAGGACGGTGATCGCGCCCATGAGCGGGTAGCGCTCGCCGTCGACGTCGAGCCAGGGACGGTCGGCCGGGTTGACGCGCCGCGGCGGGGCCGGGGGTGCGACCGGTGCCTGGGCCTGGGTGGCCTCGAGGCCGTCGTCGTCGACGTGGCGGGCGCCCGGTACTGGGGGAGAAGCGAGGGGCGGTGCGACGGGCGGGGCGCTCGCGGCGGCAGCTGCTCCGCCGGACGCGTCGCCGGGGCGGCGGGCCGTGGAGGTGCGGAGCCGGAAGACCCCGGTCTCGAGGTCGTTGGCGCTCGCGAACGACACCTGCAGGGGTCCGCCGGGCTGGTAGCGCTGCGACTCCGCGTGCTCCTGCGCCGCCGCGATGAGCTCGTTCTCGAGCTCCTCGTCATACCCGCCGAGCCGGTCGTAGTCGGTGTCGGAGAGCTCCACGGTGTAGAGGTTGGGCACGATCGTGCGGCCGGGCCCGAGGATCGCGGCACGGTCGTCCATGGCGCGGCGGATGGCGCTGGCGATCTCGACGGGCTGCACCTCGGACTTGAAGGCGCGCGCGAAGGCACCGTTGACGGCACGTTCGAGGCGTTGCTCGACACGGTCGAACAGTCCCAAGGCCCGCTCCTTACGGTGGACGACGCGGCTGGCGCACTGGTGGTGGCCCCGATCGTAACGGGCGCGACTGGGCGCGGTGTGCGCACGCGCGGCGTCGTGGCGGCGGGTCCGGCGTTGCCCGGGGGGTCGGTTTGGAGTTCGGGGTGCCGATATAGCACACTGATCACCGCGCGCGAGTGGCGGAACGGCAGACGCGCTGGCTTCAGGTGCCAGTGTCCGAAAGGGCGTGGGGGTTCAAATCCCCCCTCGCGCACGCGAAGGAACGAAGGACCCCCATGCAGGCCGGGGGTCCTTCGTCATGTGGCGGCCGGTCCCGTGGAGCTGGAAGGCGCCGCAGCGAAGCGGAGACGCTGGAGTTCCCGTCGCGCCCGTGTCCTCGGCCGTCATACTGGCGCCAGCCGCAGTCCGCGGCGGGACGCCACGAAGGCAGGCGCACATGACCGACGGCATCGAGCGCACCTGGGTCAAGCACTATGCAGACGGAGTGCCTGCCGACATCGACGTGGCAGACGCCTCTCTCGTGGACCTGTTCGAGATGTCGGTCGCACGCTTCGACGGCAAGGTCGCCCTCGAGTTCTTCGGCGCCGAGACGACGTTCGCGACCTTGGCCGCCCAGGTGCGGGCCGCAGCCGAGGGACTGCGCCAGCTCGGCGTCGTCGCCGGGGACCGCGTGGCGCTCGTCCTGCCCAACTGTCCCCAGCACATCGTGGCCTTCCACGCCGTCCTGCGACTCGGCGCCGTCGTGGTCGAGCACAACCCCCTGTACACCGCGTCGGAGATGGCGCACCAGCTCGGCGACCACCGGGCGACCGTCGCCGTCGTGTGGGACAAGGCGGTACACCTCGTCAGGGGCTCGGGAAGCGTCGACACGATCATCTCGGTGGACCTCACCCGGGCCATGCCGCGAGTTACGCGGCTGGCCCTCAGGTTGCCGGTGCCGAAAGCGCGTGCGTCACGCGCTGCGTTGACCGCTCCCGCCCCGGGCACGGTCCCGTGGCAGGCCCTGCTCTCGCACGGCGAGCTCGCCGACGGCCACCCCCGGCCGGGAGCGACCGACCTCGCGGTCATCCAGTACACGAGTGGCACGACCGGCGTGCCCAAGGGCGCCATGCTCACGCACCGCAACCTGCGCACCAACGCGGCGCAGGGCCGGGCGTGGGTGCCCGGGCTCGTCGATGGTCGAGAGGTGATCTACGCGGTGCTGCCGATGTTCCACGCCTACGGCCTCACGCTCTGCCTCACCTTCGCGCTCAGCATCGGCGCCCGGCTCGTGCTCTTCCCCCGGTTCGACGTCGACCTCGTGCTCGCCGCAGCGAGGAAGCACCCGCCGACGTTCCTCCCGGCCGTGCCGCCCATCTACGAGCGCCTGGCCCAGGCGGCCCAGGAACGGGGCGTCGACCTCAGCTCCGTGCGCTTCGCCATCTCGGGCGCCATGTCCCTCCCGGCCGGCACCCTCGAGCTCTGGGAGCGCGTCACCGGTGGCCTGCTCATCGAGGGCTACGGCCTCACCGAGACGTCCCCCGTGGCCATCGGCAACCCGCTGGGCCGGGACCGACGAGCAGGCGCGATCGGCGTTCCCTTCCCCAACACCGAGATCCGCGTGGTGGACCCCGACGACCCAGCGGCCGACCGGGCGCCCGGTGAGCGTGGCGAGCTCCTCATCCGCGGTCCGCAGGTGTTCGGCGGCTACTGGGAGAAGCCGGACGAGACGCGAGAGGCGCTCATCGGGGACGGCTGGTTCCGAACCGGCGACATCGTCGAGGTCGACGCCGATGGCTTCGTCTCGATCGTGGACCGCATCAAGGAGATCATCATCACCGGCGGGTTCAACGTCATGCCCTCGGAGGTCGAGGCGGTCCTGCGCCACCACCCGGACGTCGTCGACGCCGCTGTCGTCGGCCTACCCCGGGGCGACGGGAGCGAGGACGTGGTCGCGGCCGTGCAGCTCACGCCCGGGACCACCCTCGACGCTGACGGGATCCGGGAGCACTGTCGTGCACACCTGGCCGCCTACAAGGTGCCGCGACGGGTCGTCGCGGTCGAGGAGCTCCCGCGCTCCCTCATCGGCAAGGTCCTGCGCAGGCAGGTGCGTGACTCCCTCGTCGACCGCTGACTGAGGGGACCCTCAGGGGTCTCGCTGTCCGTCAGGGTGTGAGGCGGACCAGGGTCTGCGGGTCGGGCGAGCCGGCGAAGTACTGGTCGAGCACCGCCTGGAAGACGGACCGGTCCTCGTCGTGCTCGGCGGCCTGCGCGAACAGCGTCATCGACGACCGCAGCTTCTGGGCGTCGGTGCCGCCGAGCACCGCGACGGGATCAGCATCCTCGAGCGACGTCAGCGCCATCGCGCACTCGAGCAGCCGCGGCCCCAGCACCGGGTCGGCGAGGTAGGCGCGGGCCTCCCCGAGGCCGTCGACGGCGTAGAACTGCGCGGTCTCGCTCCTGCCGAGGCCGGCGACCTGTGGGAAGACGAACCACATCCAGTGGCTCCGCTTGGAGCCCGCGCGCAGCTCGGCGAGCGCGCGCGCATACGTGTCGTCGGAGTCCTGCGCCGTCGTGAACCGCTGGAGGTCGTACGTCATCGCCCCATGCTGCCGCACCCCGCGCGCCGTACCCACGCGTCGGCGCTCTGACAGACTCGGGCCATGGACCACGGGGACTTCCGCTCCGCCTACCGGCACGGGTTCGCCCGCGTCGCCGCCTGCACGCTGCCCGTCTCCGCGGCCGACCCGGCGGCCAACGCCGAGGCCGTCGTGGAGCAGGTGCGGCTGCTGCACGACGGCGGGGTGGCGGTGGCCCTGTTCCCCGAGCTGACGCTGTCGGGCTACGCCATCGACGACCTGCTCCTGCAGGACGTGCTGCTCGACGCCGTCGACCGTGCCGTGCTGACCGTGGCCGCGGCGACCAGGTCACTCCTGCCGGTGGTCGTCGTCGGTGCGCCGCTGCGCCACGGCAACCGGCTCTTCAACTGCGCCGTGGTGATCCACCGCGGCGAGGTCCTCGGCGTCGTGCCCAAGTCCAACCTCCCCAACTACCGCGAGTTCTACGAGAAGCGCCACTTCGCGCCCGGCGACGACACCCGCAGCGACTGGTTCCACGCGCCGCACTGGCCGGGAGCCGACGAGGACGGCGACCTGCCCTTCGGCCCGGACCTGTTGTTCGAGGCCGAGGACGTGCCGGGCCTGACCGTCCACGTCGAGATCTGCGAGGACATGTGGGTCCCCGTGCCGCCCAGCGCCAAGGCCGCGCTCGCCGGGGCGACGGTGCTGCTCAACCTGTCCGCGTCGCCGATCACCGTGGGCCGCGCCGAGGACCGGCACCTCATGGCCCGCTCGGCCAGCTCGCGCTGCCTCGCCGCCTACCTGTACGCCGCCGCGAGCCTGGGCGAGTCGAGCACCGACCTCTCGTGGGACGGCATGACCATGGTCTACGAGCTCGGCGACCTGCTCGGCCAGACCGAGCGCTTCCCCGCCACCGCGCAGGCGACCGTGGTCGACGTCGACGTCGACCGGCTGCGCCAGGAGCGGCAGCGCACGGGCTCCTTCGACGACAACCGGCGTACCGAGCGGGTCGACGCCGCGGACGGCGTGGACTTCCGCACGCTGGCCTTCGCGCTCAAGCCCCCCAGCGGTGACATCGGCCTGCGACGTAAGGTCGACCGCTTCCCCTTCGTCCCCGACGACGAGGCGAGGCTCGCGCTCGACTGCTACGAGGCCTACAACATCCAGGTCTCCGGCCTCGAGCAGCGGCTGCGGGCGATGAGCACCGACACCTGGCAGCCCAAGATCGTCATCGGCGTCAGCGGTGGGCTCGACTCGACCCACGCGCTCATCGTGGCGGCCAAGGCGATGGACCGCCTCGAGCGGCCGCGGACGGACATCATCGGCTTCACCATGCCGGGGTTCGCCACCAGCGACGGTACGAAGGCCAACGCCGTCCACCTCATGGAGTCCCTCGGCATCACCTGGGAGGAGCTCGACATCCGCCCGGCGGCGACGCAGATGCTCAAGGGGCTCGGCCACCCGGCGGGCGACGGCGAGCCGGTCTACGACGTGACCTTCGAGAACGTCCAGGCCGGTCTGCGTACCGACTACCTCTTCCGGGCGGCCAACCAGCGCGGTGGGATCGTCCTCGGCACCGGCGACCTGTCCGAGCTGGCGCTGGGCTGGTGCACCTACGGCGTGGGCGACCAGATGTCGCACTACGGCGTCAATGCCGGCATCCCGAAGACCTTGATCCAGCACCTGATCCGCTGGGTCGTGTCGAGCGGCCAGTTCGAGGGCGAGGTCAACGACACCCTGCTCGAGATCGTCGACCAGGAGATCAGCCCCGAGCTGGTCCCGGCCGCCGAGGGCGAGAAGATGCAGTCCACCGAGGACATGGTCGGGCCGTACGCCCTGCAGGACTTCACGCTCTACCACGTGCTGCGGTGGGGGTTCCGGCCCAGCAAGATCGCCTTCCTCGCGATGCACGCGTGGGCTGACGTCGTGGCGGGCGACTGGCCGGCGGGGTACCCCGAGAGCCGCCGCACGGCGTACGACCTGCCCACCATCCGGCACTGGATGGAGGTCTTCCTCGAGCGGTTCTTCGGCAACCAGTTCAAGCGGTCGGCGCTGCCCAACGGGCCGAAGGTGGTGGCCGGTGGCTCGCTGTCGCCGCGCGGTGACTGGCGCATGCCGTCGGACGCCTCCGCGCGCGCGTGGCTGGACGAGCTCGACGCAGGGGTGCCCCGGACCTGAACCGGTCCGGGGCACCCCTGCGACCTGAGTCAGCTGCCGTCGAGGGCTGCCAGCTCGTCGTCGGACAGCTTGAGGTCGGCTGCCTTGACCGAGTCCTCGATCGAGGTCGGCCGCGACGCCCCGGGGATCGGGATGACGACGTCGGCGAGCGACAGCTCCCACGCCAGCGCCACCTGCTGCGGGCTCACGTCGTGGGCCCTGGCGACCTCGGCGAACGCGGAGTGGTTGCTCCCCAGCTCCGAGGCGTTGGAGATGCCACCGAGCGGGCTCCACGGCAGGAACGCGATCCCGAGCTCGGCGCAGTGCTCGAGCTCACCGCGGCTGGACAGGAACTTCGGCGAGAACTGGTTCTGCACCGACACCAGGCGACCGCCGAGGATCTTCTGGCTGAGGTCGATCTGCTCCACGTTCGCGTTGGAGATGCCGGCGCGGACGATCACGCCCTCGTCGAGCAGGTCGCGGATCGCGCCGACCGACTCCTCGTAGGGGACGTCGGGGTCCGGGCGGTGGAACTGGTAGAGCCCGATCGCCTCGACCCCGAGACGGCGGGCCGACTCCTTGGCCGCCTGCTTGAGGTACTCGGGGCGGCCGTTGAGGGTCCACGACCCGTCGCCGGGGCGCAGGTGGCCGCCCTTGGTCGCGACGACGACGGCCGAGGTGTCGCCACCCCAGGACTTCAGCGCCTTGGCGATGAGCGACTCGTTGTGGCCGACCTCGCCGGCGTCGCGGTGGTAGGCGTCGGCCGTGTCGACGAGGGTGACCCCGGCCTCGAGCGCCGCGTGGATGGTGCGGACCGAACGCTCCTCGTCGGGCCGGCCCTCTATCGACATGGGCATGCCACCCAGACCGATGGCGCTGACCTGGATGTCGCCGAGCGTGCGTTGCTGCATGGGCTTCCTTTCGTGGGAGGGGGGCTCGTCAACGCTAGGTCGGTATGCCGCGCGGTGCCCACTCGAACGCCGCCCGCCCGTCGCCGGCGCGCCCGCCCACCGGCGGAGCGTGCGACCCCCCGCCTCCTCCACGTGCGCAGCAGGCGGACCGCACGTATGTTCGAACCATGAGCAACGACAACGCACTCCGTGACGACGAGCCCCAGCAGGACACCATCGGTGCGACCGAGCCGGTGGGCGACCCTGCGCTGGAGAAGGACCCGTCCGACTGGGTCAGCGGCGACGACCCGATGACCGAGAGCCAGAAGAGCTACCTCGACACGCTCGCCAAGCAGGCCGGTGAGGAGCTGCCGGCAGACCTGACCAAGGCGGAGGCGTCGCAGCACATCGACCGCCTCCGCGGCGGCGGGGATGGCGCGTAGGGCGAGCGCCCACGCGGGGGCGCCGCGACCGCATACAGTCGAGCCCATGGCCGACCACGCTCAGCGGACGACGTACGTGCTCGTCGACGGCGAGAACATCGACGCGACGCTGGGCACCTCGATCCTGTCGCGGCGCCCACAGCCCGACGAGCGGCCGCGCTGGGACCGGCTGCTCAACTTCGCCGCCGAGGAGTGGGACCAGCCGGCCAAGGGCCTGTTCTTCCTCGCGGCCAACGGCGACCTGCCGATGGGGTTCATCCAGGCGCTGCTGGCGATGGAGTACCGGCCGGTCCCGCTGTCGGGCCGACCGCACGAGAAGGTCGTCGACATCGCGATCCAGCGCACCATCGAGGCGCTCAAGGCCCGCGACGCCGACGTCATGCTGGTCAGCCACGACAGCGACTTCGTCCCCCAGCTCGGCGACGTGTGCGACGGCCGCCGGATCGGCCTCATCGGGTTCCTGGAGTTCCGCAGCAAGGCGTTCGTCGAGCTCGAGAGCCGCGGCCTGGAGTTCTTCGACCTCGAGTACGACGTCGACGCGTTCACCGCGCGGCTGCCGCGGGTGCGCATCATCCCGATCGACGAGTTCGACCCCTTCGACTTCCTGTAGGCCTCGCCCGGCGGGCAGCCCGCAGGCTTCAGGAGCGGGTGGGGAACACCCCGGTCGTGATCCAGCTGCAGGCCCGGTGGACGGCGTCCCACGGGTCGCTGCCCAGCGTCGTGGTGAACCGCTCGACGCGCGACTGCGGGTCGTAGAGGTCGGCCGTCCACTCCCCGCCCTTGGCGCCCACGGTCAGGGTGGCGCGGCGCAGGAGGGTGCACGAGGTGATCTCGACCGTCATGGCGCCGCCCGCGCCGAGGTCGCGGCGGATGCCGAACGCGTGGCCGTCGATGATGTCGGTGCACCGTGCCGCCTCGGTGGCCCGTGCCCGTGCGCGGTCGTACTGCGCCTGGGTCACGTTGCCGAACGACAGCGCCAGCGCCGAGCGGGCGGCCGACAGTCCCGAGACGGTGCGTGCCCGGCCGGCGTCCTCGCGGGCGGCCTCGCAGGCCATCCAGGTCCGGGTCACGTCGGCGGCGAGCTGCTCGCGCATCCCCGGGGCCGCGTGCGCGACGTACCAGGCGTTGTCGTAGATGCGTTCGATGACGGTCATGTGCTGACCTCTCTCCACCCTCGGGTGCGGCCCCCACCTACGGGGCCGGCTGCTGCTCGGTACTGGTGTCGGGAGGCCCCTGCCGGCGTGTCCTACGCGGCGTCTGGCGGGGGCTCCCCGACACCTCCAATGGTCGGGAGCAGCGGCCGCCGGCACATCGGGCACCGGAGGGCAGGCGTTCTCCACCACGCGGTGGAGCGGTGCGGCGCGGACGCCTCCGTTTGGTCCCGGTTGGGGTCGCGAGACGGCCGCTGAACAGGCCCCTCGTCGCGGTCGACAGGCCCTCACCGAGTCGACGTCGCGCACCTCTGGCGCGTCGGGGGAGGCGAGGCGCATAGTGGACGGACCGGCGGGGTGGGCCCGCGGGGTACGTCGCCGATGGAGGCGCCATGAGGTTCGGTCAGCAGGTGGTCCCACTTCCCGATGTCGTCCCGGTGCTGTCCGCCGGAAAGCACCGAAACCCGCGCAAGGGCGCCTGCTTCATGGAGATGGCGTCGTTCCTGGCCGGTGAGCGGTGGAGCGACCACCCGGCCTGCACGCACCCGCTGCTGGCCACCATGGCCCGGCTGGTCAACGACTCGCTCACCGACCTCGACCGGCCTCGCATCGTCGGGTTGATCCCCGACGTCGTCGGGCTCACCGGCGACGACCTCGAGCTCGACGTCGCCATCGCCGTGCACGCCGCCGCGGCCGCGCTCCCCGTCGCCCCCGTGGCCCGCCAGAACGTCATGGCCGTCGGCCTGCTCACCTGCCGCCACCTGGCTGCCGACCTGCCGGGTCCGCGCGACGACCTGCTGCGGATCTGCGACGAGGCGTTCGCGCAGGCGCCCGAGGCCCACGCGTGGGCGCTGCGCTACGCCCGCGACACCCGCGTCAGCGAGCGGGTGTTCCGTCGCCAGACGGCTCCCCACGTGGTCGCCTACGCCGTGGAGGGTGTTGCGGTCGCGTGCGTCCCCGACGCGGTGGACCGGCTCGTGGCCCTGCTCGCCACGACGATCCGCGACACCCGGGCCCGCGTGGACCGCCTGGCCGGTGCCGCCGACCAGGTCGTCGAGCAGGCTGCCGCGAGGCCGTCGGTGGTGCCGCCCCGTCAGCTCGTCGGGCGGCGCAGCAGCCTCGGGAGGTAGGCCGCGCCCGGCGCGTCCTCGGAGTCCGCTGCCTTGTCCGCGGGGTTGGAGATGGCGCACTGCTTGAGGGACAGGCAGCCACAGCCGATGCAGGAGTCGAGCTTGTCGCGCAGGGCCTCGAGCGCGGCCACCTGCTCGTCGAGCCGGGCCCGCCAGTCCACCGAGATCCGGTGCCAGTCCGACTTGGTCGGCGTGCGCCCCGAGGGCAGTCGTGCGAGCTCGGCGCGGACCTCCTCCAACGCGAGGCCGACGTTGCTCGCGGCGCGGATGAAGGCGAGCCGGCGCAGGACGCTGCGCGCATACCGGCGCTGGCCCCCGGCGGTGCGCGTCGCCTCGATGAGTCCCTGGGCCTCGTAGTAGCGCAGCGCCGACGGCGCGAAGCCGCTGCGGTGCGCCACCTCCGAGACCGTCAGCACGTCGTCCGGCTCCACGGTGGTCGCCCCTTCCGTCGGCTAGAACCTCAAGTTCGCTCGAGGTCTGAGTGTGCGCTGCCCCCGCCTCGGGAGCAAGGCCGACCTCGGGGAGGCAGGGTCGCGGAATACGCGGGCGCTGTCAGGGAGTTGGCGCTTGACGTGACCCACGACACCGCCACGACCACCAGCAGGAGCGCGGTCGGCCTGCGCAGCGAACGCGGACCCGTGCTGCTCGCGGTGATGCTCTGCACCGCCCTCGTGGCGATCGACGCGACGATCCTCGCGGCCGCCGTGCCGGCGGTCGTCAGCGACCTCGGCGGCTTCTCGCAGTTCCCGTGGCTGTTCTCGATCTACCTGCTGGCCCAGGCGGTGTCGGTGCCGATCTACGGCAAGCTCGCCGACAGCCTCGGCCGCAAGCCGGTGATGCTCGTGGGCATCGCGCTGTTCCTGCTCGGCTCCATCCTCTGCGGCGCGGCGTGGACCATGCCGCTGCTCATCGCCTCCCGGGTCGTCCAGGGCCTGGGCGCCGGCGCGGTGATGCCCATGTCGATCACGATCATCGGCGACATCTACTCCGTCGAGGAGCGCGCCCGGGTCCAGGGCTTCATCGCCAGCGTGTGGGGCATCGCCTCGATCGTCGGGCCGACGCTGGGTGGCGTCTTCTCGGAGTACGTGTCGTGGCGCTGGATCTTCTTCGTCAACCTCCCCATCGGCGCGATCGCGACCGTGATGCTGTTGCGCGGGTTCCACGAGAGCATCGAGCGCAAGCGCCACCGCATCGACTACGCGGGGGCGGCCCTGCTCGCCGGCGGTGTATCGCTGCTCATCCTCGCGCTGCTCGAGGGGGGCCGGTCGTGGGAGTGGCTGTCCCCCACCGGCATCGGCATCGTCGTGGCCAGCGTGGTGCTGCTCGTGGCCTTCCTGTTCGTGGAGAGGCGGGCGCCCGAGCCGATCCTGCCGCTGTGGGTGTTCACCCGGCGGGTGCTCGTCGGCGCCAACGCCGCGTCCCTGGTCATCGGCGCCGTGCTGATCGGCCTCACCTCCTACGTCCCCACCTTCGCCCAGGGGGTCCTCGGCTTCGGTGCGCTGCTGTCCGGCCTGGCCCTCGGCGCCATGACCATCGGCTGGCCCCTGGCCGCCGCGTCGGCCGGGCGGATCTACATGCGCTTCGGGTTCCGCAACACCTCGTTCCTCGGGGTCGCGTTCGTCGTCCTCGGCAGCGCCCTGCTGCTGCTCGTCGACGCCCGCACCAGCCTGTGGACCATCGCCGCCTTCACGTTCCTCGTCGGGGTGGGCCTGGGGTATGCGTCGGTGCCGACGCTCGTGGCCGTCCAGTCCTCCGTCGACTGGGACCGCCGTGGCGTGGTGACGGCGACCAACCTCTTCGCCCGGTCGGTCGGCAGCGCCATCGGCGTCGCGGTCTTCGGGGCGATCGCCAACGCGACCCTGTCGCGCGACTTCGCCAGGCCCCCGGCAGGCGCGACCGGGCCCCTGCCCAAGACCGCGGACGACGCCGCTGTCGTGCTCGGTGGCGGCACCGGCGTGAGCGCCACCGTGCGTGACTTCGTCCGCGAGGCGCTGACCGGCGCCACGCACCAGGTCTTCCTCGGCGTGGTCGTCCTCGCGGTCGCGATGGTGCTGGCGGTGCTCGTGATGCCGCGGCGCACGGAGCCCCTGCGCTTCGACTGACGCCGACCTACCATCGAAGGCATGACTCCTGCCGAGCTCCTGGCCGACGCCTTCACCCGCATCCGCGAGGGGGTCGAGCGCGTCGTCGACGGCCTTGACGCCGACCAGCTCGCCCAGCGGCCGGCCGACGACGCCAACACGGTCGGCTGGCTCGTGTGGCACCTGTCGCGCGTGCAGGACGACCACGTCGCCGACGCCGCCGGGCTGGAGCAGGTGTGGACCTCCGGAGGCTGGCACGAGCGCCTCGGCCTGCCGTTCGAGGCCGCCGAGACGGGGTACGGCCACTCCGCCGAGCAGGTCGCCCAGGTCCGTGGCGTCGACGCCGACCAGCTCCTGGGCTACCTCGACGCGGTCCACCAGCAGACGCTCGCCTACGTCGAGAGGCTGTCCCCCGAGGACCTCGACCGCGTCGTCGACCGCCACTGGGACCCGCCGGTGACCCTCGGCGTCCGGCTGGTCAGTGTCGTCAACGACGACACCCAGCACCTCGGACAGGCGGCGTACGCGCGGGGCCTGCTGGGCTGACCCCGGAACTGACCCCCTCGGCCGACGGGGCGTGTCAGCGGTAGCGGCGGGCCAGCTCGACGGCGCGGTGGGCGTAGTCGCCGCCGAACAGCACCGCGTGCACCATGAGCGGGTGCAGCTGGTGCAGGGCCACCCGGCGCGGCCACTCGGCGTCGAGCCGGTGCTGCGACAGGTAGCCGCCGATGACGAAGTCCCAGTGGGGGCACCCGAACAGCGCCAGCATCGCCAGGTCGGTCTCCCGGTGGCCGCCGTGCGCGGCCGGGTCGATGAGGACGCCTCCCTTGGCCGTCCACGCGATGTTGCCCGACCACAGGTCGCCGTGGATGCGGGCCGCAGGCGCCCCGTCGTCGAACTCGCCCCTCGTCAGCCGCCGGGCCACCGCCTCGAACACCGCGACGTCGTGCCGGTGCCACAGCCCCTGGTCGTGGGCGAGCGCCAGCATGGCGAGGACCCGCTGCTCGGCGAAGAACTCGCCCCACGACTGCGTCGGTCGCAGCTGCAGCGGCAGCAGTGACGTCGCCGGCCCGAGGTAGCCGTCGCCCTCCCACCCGTCCGGCGCGCTCCCGTACGCCGCCGCGCCGGCGTCGTGGGTCCGCGCCAGCCCCGCGCCGAACGCCTCGGCCATCTGCGGGTCGGGGTTGACGAACGACAGACGCCGCAGGTCGAGGTGGTCCTCCGCGACGTCCACCACCTCGACGACCGGTGCTCCGCCCGGCGCGGACGCCAGCCACCCGAGCCCGCTGGCCTCCCAGCGGAAGTAGCCGTCGGGCGCGGAGGTGCTGCCCTTGCGGAACACCTCGTCGCCGGCCACGCGCCCATCCTCGCCGACGGGCGCGCGGATGGGGGCGCGCGCGATACGGGATCTTTGCCAACCCCGGTCCGTGCCCATACGCAGCGTTCGCCCGGCGTATGCCGTGGTGCTGCCATGTTTCGTCCATGCCACAGCAGCTCACCCTCCGCGTGCGGCCACGGCTCGCCCTCGTCGCCGTCCTCCTGCTCCTCGCCTTCGTCGGAGCCACGGCCCGCACCGCCACCGCGGCGACCCCGCTGACGGTCTCCCAGGCCATCGCCACGCAGAACAACAGCGTGCAGACGGTGCGCGGCTACATCGTCGGGGAGCCGGTGGCGACGACCACCGTGAACCGCAGCGGCTTCACCGACGACCTGGCGATCGCGCTCGCGGACAGCGCGGGCGAGACGAGCACGTCGAAGATGGTCTACGTCCAGCTGACGTCGTCGTGGCGCTCGACGTGGGGCCTGCGGACCCACCCCGCCAACATGGGCAAGCAGGTCGACGTCACCGGCACGCTGACCGCCTACTTCGCGCACGCGGGGCTCAAGTCGCCGACCGCGATCGCCGCAGTCGGCGCGACGCCGCCCCCGACGACGACCACGACCAGCCCCACGTCGACGACGACCTCGCCGACCACGTTCCCGACGACGTCGCCAAGCCCCACCGGGACCACGGGGCCGTACGACAGCACCTACTACGCCAACGCCATCGGCAAGAGCGGCAGCGCACTGCGGACGTCGTTGCACTCGATCATCAGGAGCCAGACGGTGCTGACGTACGACCAGGTGTGGACGGCGCTCAAGGACACCGACCAGGACCCGAACAACGCCAACAACGTCATCGAGATCTACTCAGGTCGCTCGATCGCCAAGTCCGACAACGGCGGTGTTGTCGACCAGTGGAACCGCGAGCACGTGTGGGCCAAGAGCCACGGCGACTTCGGGACGGCGAACGGCCCCGGCACGGACGTGCACCACCTGCGGCCCGAGGACGTCACGGTCAACAGCACCCGCGGCAACCTCGACTTCGACAACGGCGGCTCAGCGGTCAGCCAGTGCGGCGACTGCTTCAGCGACAGCGACTCGTTCGAGCCGCGTGACGCGGTCAAGGGCGACGTCGCCCGGATGATCTTCTACATGGCGGTCCGCTACGAGGGCGACGACGGCTGGCCCAACCTCGAGCCCAACAACAGCGTCGCCAACGGCACCGCCCCCTACATCGGCAAGCTGTCGGTGCTCAAGGCGTGGAGCGCCGGGGACCCGCCGGACGCGTTCGAGAAGCGGAGGAACCAGGTCATCTACGACACCTGGCAGCACAACCGCAACCCGTTCGTCGACCACCCCGAGTGGGTTGGGTCGATCTGGCCCTGAACGGGGGTCTACCTGCGGGTACGGTGAGGGTCGAGCAGCTCGATTCCCGCGGAGGAGTACCCATGGTCGACCAGGCCACCAACACCGTCG
The DNA here is from genome assembly GCF_052114585.1 of Pedococcus sp. 2YAF34. Lineage (NCBI taxonomy): Bacteria > Bacillati > Actinomycetota > Actinomycetes > Micrococcales > Intrasporangiaceae > Pedococcus > Pedococcus sp. 2YAF34. The sequence continues at coordinate 131,112 of NZ_JBFRFA010000002.1, read as the reverse complement.
TGCCCGACGACGACGACGTCGCAGCCGCTGCGGAGCTGCACGAGACCGCGGGGTCGCGCAGCCTCGACGCGGCCGCGCGGCTCATGGACCAGCTGTCGGGCAACCTCGACGGCGTCGAGGACCTCACGCCCTACCTCGAGCGGCTCGTGCAGGCCGTCAACGCCAACATCGACGGCTGCGACTCCGTCGGCGTCACCGTGGTCATGGAGGACCGGCCGCGGACCGCGGCGTACACCACCGCCGCGACGCTCGAGATCGACGCGGTGCAGTACGCCGTGGGCGACGGGCCGTGCCTCGACGCGTTCCGCAACGGCCGGGAGAACCTCGTGGACTTCACCGGTGGCGAGGAGCGCTGGCCGGCGTTCATCCAGGGCTGCGACCCCGGTGAGGTCCAGACGCTGCTCGCCCTGCCGCTGATCTCGGCCGACCGCCGGTACGGCGCGCTCAACCTCTACGGCAACGCCCGGCACGCCTTCGACCACACCGAGCGGCGGCTCGCGCGGATGGCGGCCTCACGCGCCGCGGACGCGCTCGCGGCGGCCGTCACCCTCGCCGGCGCCCGCGCCGTGGCCGGGCAGATGGAGCAGGCGATGGCCAGCCGTGCCGTCATCGAGCAGGCCAAGGGCATCCTCATGGCGCGCCACTCGATCGACGAGATGGTGGCGTTCGAGCTCCTCCGCCGGCAGTCGCAGGAGCAGAACCTCAAGCTGCGCGTGCTCGCCAGCCAGCTGGTCTCCGAGGTCCGCTCTACCCGATCTGAGGCGATGTGAGCTAGTCTGTGGGGCACCTGAAGCAACCGGGTTTGGCCGATCGGCCATCCGGTTGCTTTTTTAGTGCCCTGGAGGGTGCAGATGAGAGGTCCACACCGCTCCTGCAAGTACGGAGCAGAACGCCACCACGTCCCGCACACCTCACCGTCGCCCTGGTGCGACATCCACAGCCGCTCTCGCCGCGTCGAGCTCGGGCTCAGCCGCCCGCAGGAGCGGGCCCGTGACGGCTTCCCCGCCGTCCCCGGTGCCGGCGGCGTCGACGCCAGCACCCTGCTCGTCTACATCATGGACGTCTACGACCCCTGGTCCTACGCCTACCTGCCGTCGGTGAGCGCCGTGCTCAGCGCCGCATGCAGCCTCGTCGACGTCGAGATCGTCCACGCGGGTCACCTGGCGGCGGACGGCCTCGGCTCGTTCGCGGCCGATGTCGACGCCGTCCGCGGGTCCACGGACGCCCGCTTCGGCACAGACTTCCTGTCCGCGGTGCGGTCCGGTTCGCTCGTGGTCGACGCCGAAGCTGCTGCCGCCGGGGTCATCGCCCTGCTCGCGGCCGAGCAGATGCCGGTGTCGACCGTCCTCGGCGCGGTGCAGCACGAGTTCTTCGTCTGCGGCCAGCCGCTCGAGGCGCCCGGCGTCCTGGGCCGGGTCGCGACCAACCTCGGGCTCGACGCCCAGGCCATCGAGCTGTTCGCCGCCTCGGCCCGCGCGCACGAGCTGGCGGTCGAGGACTTCGCCGTCGCCCGAGACCTCAACATCGGTGGCCGCCCGTTGCTGCTGGCCAGCCGGGGTGACCGGCTGTTCGAGTTCGACGGCCTCGGCGCCTCGAGCCAGCGGCTCGTCGACCAGTTCCGGACGGTGCTCGCCCGCCCCTGACGTCGTGAGGTCGGTGTCACGCGGCTCGGGCAGGGTGCCGAACCCGGTGAGGCCGTAGGGTCGTCGCATGGCCCGCCCCCACGCCGCTGCAATCGTCGAGGACGCCTGGCACCGCCGGCTCGACGCCGTGCTCCGCGGCCGTGGCTGGGGCACCCGGGTCGTGGCCCACACGGGGTACGGGTCGGAGGAGTTCGCCCGCGTCATGGGGCGCGTGCTGCTCACGCGCCGCCCAGACGTGGAGGCGTCCGCCGACGCCGGGGCGCCCACCGTGCAGCTGCGGTGCGCCGAGGACGAGCGCCGCGGGTGGCGTGCGTTCATCACCGCCCCGGCCATGGACGTGCCGGTCACGGTGAGCATCGGCGGCAAGACCATCCACACCCGCAGCGACCGCAGCGGCTACATCGACGTGCGGGTCAAGGGACACGGCCTCGAGCCCGGCTGGCACGAGGCGCGGCTGTCCGCGCTCGGCGCCGAGGAGGTCACCGCGGCGGTGGTCGTGGTCTCCTCGACACAGACGGTCGGCCTCATCTCCGACATCGACGACACCGTCATCTCGACCTCCCTGCCCCGGCCGATGATCGCCGCGTGGAACACGTTCGTGAAGAACGAGAACGCCCGCCACGTCGTCCCCGGCATGGCGACGATGTACCGCGCGCTGCTCGAGGAGCACCCCGGCGCCCCGATGGTCTACCTCTCGACCGGGGCCTGGAACACCGCGCCGACGCTGACCCGGTTCCTGCGCCGGCACGGCTACCCCGCGGGCCCGTTGCTGCTGACCGACTGGGGACCGACCAACACCGGGTGGTTCCGCTCGGGGCAGGACCACAAGCGGTCGTGCCTGCACCGGCTGGCCAACGAGTTCCCGTCGATCCGGTGGGTGCTCATCGGCGACGACGGGCAGCACGACCCCCGGATCTACGGCGAGTTCGCCGAGCAGCGCCCCGACCGGGTGGCCGCCGTCGCGATCCGCGAGCTAACCCCCAGCGAGCAGGTGCTCTCGCACGGCATCCCGGTCTCGCTGGAGGAGTTCGAGCCGATGCGTGAGCGCCACGAGGTCCCGGTGCTGCGGGCCGGTGACGGTTACGGGCTGCTGCCGCAGGTGGAGCACGTCCTGGGGGTCCTGGGCGAGTCGCCCTCCCAGGGCTAGCGCGCCGTCAGGTCGAGGTGCGGCTGTGCGGCGCAGGCGGGTTCGCGGCGCTCACGGCCCACGGCCAGGCCCACCGCGGTGACGACCGCGCCCAGCGCGACCAGGGCGGCCGAGACCAGCATCGCGGCACGGTACGCGGGGGCGAGCAGGGCCGGGTCGGCGTACGCCGCTCCCCCGAGGCCCACCAGCGGCGGGAGCGCCGCGATCGCGACGAGGCCGGCCGTGCGGGACACGGCGTTGTTGACGCCGCTCGCGGTGCCGGCGAGCTCGTCCGGGGCCGCGGCGAGGACGGTCCCGGTCAGCGGCGCCACGGTCATCGACAGCCCCAGGCCGACGAGCGTCATGCCGGGCAGGACGTGCATCGCGTAGGACGGGTGGCGCGGTGCGAACGCGAGCAGGGCGAACCCCGTGGCCGCCACGAGGGTGCCGCCGACCATGTAGCGGCGCGGCCCGTGCCGGGTGGCGAGGCCGCCGAACCGGCTGGCCAGGAGCAGCATCACCGCGCTCAGCGGCAGGGTCGCGGCGCCGGCAGCCAGTGCCGACCAGCCACCCGAGACCTGGAGGAAGAGGACGACGAACAGCAGCGCCGCGGACAGCCCCGCGTAGACCAGGAGGGTGACGATGTTGACGGCAGTGAACACGCGGTTGGCGAAGAGCCGCGGAGGCACGAGGGGGTGGGCCGTATGGCGCTCGCGTCGGACGAAGGCGGCGATCGCCGCGAGCCCCACGACGCCGGCGCCGATCGAGACGATCCCGGGGTGCTCGGGGGCGACGGTCAGGGCGTAGGTGAGGCCGCCGAGACCGGCAGCGGCAAGGACCACCCCGAGGGCGTCGAAGGAGTGGTCGGCACCGGCGTTGCGCGACTCCGGCACCGCCCTCGTGGCCAGCACGATGACGGCAGCGCACAGCGGGACGTTGAGCCAGAAGGCCCAGCGCCAGTCCAGGTCGACGAGCCACCCGCCGACGACGGGCCCTGAGGCCGAGGCGACGCCGAGCAGCCCAGTCCACGCGCCGATGGCCGCCATCCGGTCGTCGGGGTGGAACGACGCCTGCAGGATGGCGAGGCTGCCGGGCACCAGGAGTGCAGCTCCCACGCCCTGCACGGCACGGGCCGCGACCAGCAGCTCGATCGAGGGCGAGAGGGCGCATGCGATCGAGGCGAGGCCGAAGGCGGCGACGCCGACGGCATACACGCGCCGCCGGCCGAACCGGTCGCCGAGCGAGCCGCCGAGCAGGATGAGCGCCGCGAGGGTCAGGGCGTAGGCGTTGACCACCCACTGCAGGCCGGAGAGCTCCGCGCCCAGCTCACGGCCGATGGTCGGCAGGGCGACGTTGACGACGGTGCCGTCGAGCAGGGCGATGCCGCTGCCGAGGATGGTGGTGGTGAGGACGAGGCGCGCGCGGTGGGTGCCCATCCGCAGCGGCTCGGTGCTCGCGATCACCGGGACATCGTCGCACCGTGTGGGTCACAATGGGCCGGTGCCGGAGCTGCCCGAGGTCCAGGCGCTCGTCGACTTCCTCGCCGAGCGGGTCGTCGGGCTGGCGGTGACCGGGGTCGAGCTGGGGTCGTTCTCGGTGCTCAAGACGTTCGACCCGCCGCCGCAGTCGCTGACCGGGGTGCCGGTCGACGCGGTGTCGCGGCACGGCAAGTTCGTCGACCTCGACTGCGACGGGGTGCACCTGATCTTCCACCTCGCCCGGGCGGGATGGCTGCGGTGGTCGGACGCCCTGCCCGATACCGTGCTGCGGCCGGGCAAGTCGCCGATCGCCCTGCGCGCGCGGTTCTCCGACGGTTCCGGGTTCGACCTCACCGAGGCGGGCACGAAGAAGCGGCTCGCTGCCTACCTGGTGCGCGACCCCGACGCCGTGCCGGGCATCGCGTCGCTCGGGCCGGACCCCCTGTCGCCCGACTTCACCCGCGAGGCGTTCGGCGAGCTGCTCCACGGGCGGCGGTCGCAGATCAAGGGGCTGATCCGCGACCAGGGCTTCATCGCGGGCATCGGCAACGCCTACTCCGACGAGATCCTCCACGTCGCGAAGATGTCGCCGTTCGCGCTCGCCTCCAGCCTGTCCCCCGAGGACGTCGACCGGCTGTACGCGGCGATGCAGGACACGCTCTCGGCGGCGGTCGCCGCCGCGTCGGGCAAGCCGGCCAAGGAGCTCAAGGACGCCAAGCGTGCGGGGATGCGGGTGCACGGTAGGACCGGGGAGACGTGCCCGGTGTGCGGTGACGTCGTGCGCGAGGTGTCGTTCGCCGACTCGTCGCTGCAGTACTGCGCGACCTGCCAGACGGGCGGCAAGCCGCTGGCCGACCGCCGGATGTCCCGCCTGCTGAAGTAGGCGGCGCCTCCCTCCGGACTGGCTACGGCCGGGTACTCCTTGCGGTTGGTCTGTGCCGAATTGCGGGTCCGGCTCGTGACCGCCCTGATGGATGGTGCCGTCAGGCTCGTGCCACCGCTGGGACCTACTGCTGACCCACCGGCGAGCGTCACACGGCTCGGGTCAACCCCTCTTCAGCGCCTCGGCGAGCATCACGAGGATGCCGCTCGGGCCGCGGAGGTAGGTGAGCTTGTAGACGTCCTCGTAGGTCGCGACGCCGCGCAGCGGGTGGCAGCCGTGCCGCGCGGCGACCTCGAGCGCCGCGTCGATGTCGTCGACCGAGAACGCGACGCGGTGCATGCCGATCTCGTGGGGGCGGGTGGGCTCCGTCTCGATGGCGTCGGGGTGGATGTACTCGAAGAGCTCAAGGCGACCGTGGCCGTCAGGGGTCTGGAGCATGGCGATCTTCGCGTGGTTGCCGTCCAGCCCGACGGCGGTGTCGGTCCAGTCGCCACTGACCGTGTCTCGGCCGATGACGGCCAGGCCGAGGTCGGTGAAGAACGCGATCGCCGCCTCGAGGTCGCGGACGGCGATCCCGACGTTCTCGAGCTTGATGGGCATGGGTGGCACGCTACCGAGGTTTCGCCGGGTTGGTCCGGCACGAGTTCGGCGGGTACGGCTCCAAGGAAGGGATGGAGAAGGCCTTCGCCGCGACCGGCGCCTTCAACGCCCAGCTCAAGGCCGACGGCTACGGACGGCCCGTACCTCGAAGCGAAGGAGTACATCGGCGGGTTCTGGTCGTCGACGCCCCCGACCCCGACGTGGCGCTCGAGCTCGCCGCCGAGGGCTCCAAGGCGTGACGGGGCAGGGTCGAGGTGCGTCCGTTCGAGGGCAACGCAGACTAGGACCGCTGCTGGCCAAGCAGTCGGGGCAACGAGGCAAGGGACCTCTGGTCGACCCATCGGGGGGAGTCCGCCTGGTACGCCTCGTATGCGGCCCCGAACTTCTCGAACAGCGCCGCCTCTTCCACGCGGATCTGGGTGCGGTCGATGAACGCGACGAAGCCGACCACCGGCAGCAGCGCGGCCCACGATCCCCGCCACGCGGCGTGCGCCAGCAACAGTCCGGTCAAGCCGACATATATGGGGTTGCGGGTGATGGCGTTGGCACCGCTGGTCACCAGCACCGCCGCCTGATCGGGTTGGAGCGGGTCGAGCGTGGTGCCGCTTCGGCGGAAGCGGCTCGCTGCGCTCGCGGCCAACGACGCGGACGCGAGCGTGACGGTTGCTGCCACCGCGGCGCGACCCCCGCCCGGCGGCCGCCCCCCGCCCGACAGGGCGCGCTGGGCCAAGGCTGCTCCCACGGCCGCTACTGGGGGAGGGATGTGGGGCATGGTGTCCACCCTGCGCCTGCCGGTGGGGTGCTGTCGATGGCCCCGGGACGAAATGCGCTGCCTCCGGTCCAGAACTTTTCGTGAAGTCGATGTCGAAGAACTGGTTCGCTGTTCGACGTACGGGCAAGAGAGCACTACCCCCGCTATCGGAAGGACCACGTGACATGCCGCGCTTCATGGGATTTGTCAGGATGGAAGAAGGCATCGGCGCGCCGCCGCAGGCGCTGATGGATGCGATGGACGGCTACATCGGTGAGCAGGCCGCCAAGGGCGTCTTCCTCGACGGTGGCGGCCTCTACGGCACCGAGGACGCGGTGAACTTCCTCGTCCGCAAGGGCGAGACCTCCCGCGTCGACGGCCCCTACGCCGAGTCCAAGGAGGTCGTCGGCGGGTGGGCGATCATGCAGTACGACACCGTCGAGGAGGCGGTCGCCGGCCAGCAGGAGTTCGCCGAGCTGCACGCGAAGTACTGGCCCGACTGCAGCATGGTCGCCACCCTGCGCCAGATCTCCGATGCTCCGCCCGAGGCAGCCGACGCCTGATCCGGCCGCGCCACGGGCTTGACGAGACCGGATGCCGCGACCCGTGCGGCGTCCGGTCTCGTAGTCTCGGGGACGTGCCAGTCGAGACGTCGACCACCGAGGCCATCACCACCGCGTGGCGGGCGGAGTCCGCGCGGCTCGTCGGCGCGCTGACGCGCATGACGCACCACGGCCAAGCGCCGGGGCGTCGACCACTTCCGCCGCGCCGAGAACCTGCGCCGCAAGACCGAGGAGCTCGGCCACGCGCACGGGGAGGAGGAGCAGGTGCCCGATCTCGACGCCCAGGTCGACCACATCGAGGACGACGTGCTGCGCCTCATCTTCCTGTCCTGCCACCCCTCCCTGACCCCGGAGTCGAGGGCCGCCCTGACCCTTCGACTTGTCGGGGGCCTCACCACCGGCGAGATCGCCAGGGGCTTCCTGGCCACCGAATCCGCCCGACGTGATGGCCGTGATCTACCTGATCTTCAACGAGGGGTATGCAGCCGCCGCCGGCGCGCGGTTGGACGAGACCGGCACGCCGGTGCTGCTGGAGGCCCAGGACCGGACCCGGTGGGACCAGGAGCTGATCCGCCGAGGGCTGCCGGCGCTGGCCGGTGCCCGGGTGCTCGCCGCGCGCGGGAAGCCGGTCGGGAAGTACTTCCTCCAGGCGTCGATCGCCGCGCAGCACGCCCGCGCGCGCGGTGACCTGCTCGAGCGGACCGGCCTTCACGCCGACGCCGCTGACGCCTTCGCCGAGGCGGCGACGCGTTCCCGGAACGAGGCGGAGCGCGCCGTGCTGCAGCGCCGAGCCGAGGAGAACCTGCCGCACGTGTCGAAATCTCGCTGACCCGTTCGACGACTGGTCAAAGACATCGTTCGAGGAGAGATCATGACCACCGTGACCGCCACCACCAGCACCCGCTTCGTCGCCTCCGCCGACGGCACGGCGATCGCCTACGACGTGACCGGCACGGGACCGGCCGTCGTCGTGGTCGAGGGTGCCCTGTGCCAGCGCTCGATGGGCACCGCCAAGTCCCTGATCCCGCTGCTGTCCGAGCACCACGCCGTCTTCGCCTACGACCGCCGCGGCCGCGGCGAGAGCGGTCCGGGGTCGTCGCCCTCCACCGTGCAGCGTGAGGTCGAGGACCTGGCCGCCGTCCTCGGGGCCGCCGGCCCGGACGCCTTCGTCGTCGGAGCCTCGTCCGGGGCGGTGCTGGTGCTCCAGGCCCTGAGGTCAGGCGTCTCGATGGGGAAGGTCGCGCTGTACGAGGCTCCGTTCATCGTCGACGACACCCACGCCCCCAACGACGCCGACCTCGGCGCACGGACGCAAGCGCTGGTCGACGAGGGCCGGCCGGGCGATGCGGTGCAGCTGTTCATGCGCACGGTCGGCCTGCCCGCGTTCGGCGTGATGATGATGCGCGTGATGCCGGTCTGGAAGAAGCTCTGCGCGGTCGCGCCCACGCTGCCCCACGACTACGCGCTCGTGCTGGAGCACCAGCAGGGCCAGCCGCTCCCGACTGGCTGGCTGGCCGGTATCACCGTCCCGGCGCTGGTGATCGTGGGCGGCAAGAGCCCGCAGTACATGAGGAACTCGCAGGCGGCTGTCGCTGCCGCACTCCCCAACGCAACGCTGCGGGAGCTGCCCGGGCAGACGCACATGGTCAAGGGCAAGGCCACGGTCCCCGTGCTCCGGGAGTTCTGGTCAGGGGTCCGCTGAGTCCTGCACACGCGGGCTAGGTCCCCTGGCGGGCTGCCAGCTTCGCCTCGCGCTCCTCGCGGCGGGCGACGAAACGGGCGGCCTCCTCGTCCAGGGAGGCGAGGCTGGCGGCGAGCTCCTCGCGTGCCTGCTCACCGTCGGCGTCAAGGCCCTCGAGGTCCCAGACGCCCCACTGGCGCAGCAACGGCTCCACGATGTCGTCGTGGTGGATGCGCAGGTCGTAGATCCCGGCCATCGCCATCTGCGCGGCCTTGCGACCGAACCCGGGGATGATCGCCCCGGGCATCTGGAACGTGGCGACCTCCTGGGTGATGGCCCGCATGGTCTGGCTCGGGCTCACCTCCAGCGCGGCGTGGACGAGGTTCCGGTAGAAGATCATGTGGAGGTTCTCGTCCTTGGCGACCCGCGTGAGCAGCTTTTCGGCGATCGGCTCCTGGGTGTAGCGGCCGGTGTTCCGGTGCGACACCCGGGTGGCCAGCTCCTGGAAGGAGGCGTAGGCGCAGAGGTTGAGGAGCGGCTTCTCGCCGGGGTCGTAACCGCTCTCCATCGTGTCCATCCGCGCGCGCTCGAGCTCGGCGGGGTCGACGCCGCGGGTGACGAGCAGGTAGTCCCGGATGCAGAACGCGTGCCGGCCCTCCTCGGCCGTCCACCTGTTGACCCAGGTCCCCCACGCGCTGTCGCGTCCGAAGGCCGCGTCGATCACCCGGTGGTAGCTCGGCAGGTTGTCCTCGGTGAGGAGGTTGACCTCCAGGGCCGTCCGAGCGATGGTTGAGAGCTGCGACTGGTCCCGCGACCACGGCTCGCCGCCCAGGTCGGCGAAGTCGCGGCCCAGCGACCACGGGACGTACTCGTGCGGCATCCACTCCTGCGCGGTCTCGAGGTGGCGGTTGAGGTTCTCCGCGACCGTCGGCTCGAGGGCGGCGAGCAGCTGGGCACTGTCGAGTGCGGCCATGGGTCCTCCTTGCTCAGGAACGCTCGGGGCGCGCGGGGTGGCGGTCGAGCTGGATGAACCCGGGGGGGAAGGAGCCGCGTTGCAACATCCGCCGGGTCAGGCCGCGCGCGGCCTTGAGGGCGACGTCCTTGCCGACGAACGTGGGCGCGGTGCACGTGTAGTCGACGCCCTTCCAGCTGATGGTGCAGCCGCCGGCGGCCCGGACGTTGCGCACCCAGTCCGTCCCCCGGCCCCAGGGCAGCCCGATGACGAAGGTCGTCTCGGTGGGGATCACGGTGACCGGGGTGGCGTACGTCTTGCCGCTCTTGCGACCGCGGTGCCGCAGCACCGCCCACAGCGGCATGATCCGGTGCCCGGCGAGGTGCACCGCGACCTTGTTGAACTGCTTCGTGGCAGCGGGGACTCCGGCCATGGTCCGAGCATCCTCTGCTGCGAGGCTGTGCACCAGACCACCGAGCTAGCCGGGAGACCGCCTCGGACCGACGGAGGCACGCTCGATGAGCTTGGTCGGCAGTCGCCGATGGGCCACCGCCCCACCTGATCCCGCGATCCGTGACAGCAACAGCCGGCACGCGGCCACCCCGATCTCGTACGTCGGCTGGGCGACCACGGTCAACGCCGGACTCACCACGTCCGCCCACTCGGCGTCGTCGAACCCCAGCAGCGACACGTCCTCGGGGCAGCGAGCTCCCGCCCGTGAGATGGCGTGGAACGCGCCCAGTGACTGCATGGCGTCGAAGGCGAGGATGGCCGTCGGCGGCTTGTCCAACGCCAAGAGCCGGGCGGTCTCCGCCTCCCCGTCCTCACGTCGGTAGCCGCCCGAGGAGATCAGCTCCGGGCGGATCGCAACGCCTGCTGCGGCCATGGCGTCGCGGAACCCGGCCGCGCGAGCGCCGACGGTCGTCGCCGAGACCCGCTCGACGCCACGCATGTCAGGACGCAGCATGCGTTCGAGCATCGCGGGAGTTCCACCGGTGACGATGGCGATGTCCCGGTGCCCGTGGTCCAGCAGGTGCTGGGTGGCGAGTCGGGCAGCCTTGCGGTTGTCGATGCCCACCGTGTCGGCCTGGAGACCCGCCACGTTCCGGTCCAGCAGGACCACCGGGATCCCGGCTGCGATGACGCCCTTGAGGTGGGCTCTGTCCCCGCCGTCCGCCGGGCACACCACCAGACCGTCGACCCGTCGCTCGGTCATCACCCTGACAGCCGTCTCCTCCTTGTCCAGCTCCTCGTCGGTGTTGGCCAGCAGGACCTCGAACCCCTGTGAACGGGCCGTGTCGGCGATGCCCCGCAGTGACCGGCGGAAGAAGGGGTTCTCGATGTCGGACATGACCACGCCCAAGGTCCGTGTCGAGCCGGTGATCATGCTTCGTGCGAGGCTGTTCGGACGGTAGCCGAGGCGCTCCGCAGTCGCCACCACCCGCTCGCGCGTGGACTCGCGGACCGAGCCGTACCCACCAAGCGCCCTCGCAGCGGTGGCCGTCGACACCCCCGCCTCCCGGGCGACGTCATCGACCGTCGCGATGCTGCGCGGTTCGAAGCTCTTGCTCACGTCGCTCCTTCGATCCCGTCTCGTGGCAACGAGATCCGGGTGTGCAGGGATGTTCCGGACGCGGGCACAGGGCCACGCGGCGAGGGATGTCCGTGGGCACGGGTATGGCTCACGTCCAACGGGACATGGCCCGACCCTAGCCGGTGCCTGTTCGGGGGGCCCGACCGGCCGAGAGAAATATCCGAGACACCCCTTGACGGATCGACAGAATGGTTGAGAACGTTCTCACACGCTAGTTGAGAACGTTATCAATGCGAGTTACTCGCGGACAGGAACCAGGAGCACCGATGACCGAGACCCTCCCCCTCAAGCCGATCGACGCCGACATCGTCGACAAGCTGGCCGCCACCATCGCCGAGCGCAGCGCCATCGCCCCCGTCGTCCGCGACGTCGTGGAGCGCGGGCTGCGCAACGTGTACTTCGTCGGCGCCGGCGGCTCGATCATCTGCAGCTACCCCGCCCACTACCTGCTCCAGCGGAAGGCGTCGTTCCCGGCCTTCCAGCTGCAGAGCGACGAGCTGAACACCGCCGTCCCCGCCCTCATGGGCCCCGGCTCGCTGGTCGTGCTGGCGTCCTACACGGGCACGACCAAGGAGACGGTGGCGGCAGCCAAGACCGCCAAGGGCACGGGCGCGACGGTCATCGCGGCAGCCAAGGAGGGCAGCCCTTTGGCGCAGGCGGCCGATGTCGCCTTCACGGGCAAGAGCGACCTCTTCGAGCTCGTCGTGGCCTACGAGCTCCTGGCCGCGACCGGCGCCGAGCTCGACACCGCCGCGGTGGACGAGGCCCTCTCCGCGCTCCCCCTCGCCGTGCGGCACGCTGTCGAGCAGGCGGAGCCCCAGCTCGCAGACATCGCCGAGGCCTTCAAGGACGAGCCGATCACCTACGTCCTGGGCTCCGGCCCCAGCTACGGCTGGGCCTACGGCCTGGCCATGTGCTTCCTGCAGGAGATGCAGTGGAAGCACGCCGCGGCGTTCAACTCCGGCGAGTTCTTCCAGGGTGCCTTCGAGATGGTCGACGACGACACCGCCGTCCTTCTGTGGGTCGGCGACGACGCCTCGCGCCCCATGGGCGAGCGGGCCAGGAGCTTCCTCGACCAGTACTGCAAGAAGGCCCAGTACGTCGACGTGCGTGACCTCGAGCTGCCCGGCATCCCTGAGTCGGTCCGGGGCGACGTGTCCCCCATCGTCGTGGGTGCGCTGGCGAACCGCCTCGCCCAGCACTACGAGTCGGTCCGTGGCCACGACCTCGAGACGCGCCGTTACATGTTCAAGGTCGAGTACTGAGCATGACCGGGGACCTGCTCAACTTCGACCCGGCGCGCTACCTGCGCATCCAGTCGGGAGCGGTCGGCCTGGCCGAGCAGATCGACGCCGTGGTGGCTGACGCCCTCGGCTCCGGCGTGACCAAGGTGGTCTTCGCCGGGGCCGGTGGCGCCGGCATCCTGATGCAACCTGCGGCCGACCTGCTCCGTGACCGTTCGACCCTCCGCACCGAGGTCGTGCTGCCGGCGGAGCTCGTGGTGACCGACCCCGCTTGGCTGGGTCGTGACACCCTCGTGGTGATCCCCTCACTGTCCGGCACGACGGCCGAGAGCATCGCGGCCCTCGACCACGTCAAGGCCGCCGGCGCACGGGTGCTCGTCCTCACCGGGCACGAGGACACCCCGCTGGGCACGAAGGCCGACGTCAGCCTGGTGAACTTCGCCGAGGACGACACGTCCTGCGAGTCGTTCTACGTCCAGTCGCTGCTGCTGGCCCTGTCGATCATGGCGCGCACCGGTGCGTTGGAGGAGCACGCGGCGGTCGTCGCCGAGCTGGAGCGCCTGCCCGAGCTCCTCCTCGACGCCAAGGTCGCCTTCGAGGAGCGAGCCCACGAGCTCGCCGGGGCGATCGCGGCCGACTCCTGGCACATCGTCACGGGGTCGGGCAACACGTGGCCCGAGGCCTTCTACTACGGCATGTGCATCCTGGAGGAGATGCAGTGGATCCGGACGCGTCCGGTGCACGCCTCGGACTTCTTCCACGGCACGCTCGAGCTTGTCGAGCCGGGCGTCAGCGTGCTGCTCCTCAAGGGCGAGGACGCCAGCCGGCCCCTCGTCGACCGTGTGGAGCGCTTCGTGGCGGGGCTCACGGACAAGGTGCTCGTCCTCGACGCGGCGGAGGTGGAGCTGCCCGGCATCTCGCAGACCACGCGGGCCCTCCTGTCGCCGGCGGTGCTCGCCGCCCTGCTCGAGCGGGTCAGCGCCCACCTCGAGGTGCTGCGCGACCACCCGCTCACGACCCGCCGCTACTACCGCCGCATGGCGTACTGAAGGACGCGCTCATGAACGTCACCCTGCTCACCGTCGGCGACAACGTCGTCGACCGGTACCTCGAACTGGGGGTGCTGTACCCGGGAGGCAATGCGGTCAACGTGGCCGTGCACGGCCGTCGCTCTGGCGCTGGCGCGGCGTACATCGGCGCGGTGGGCACCGATGTCGCGGGTCGAGCCGTCCTCGACGCGCTCGTGGCGGAGGGGGTGGACACCTCGCTGCTCAGGGTGGTCGAGGGGCCCAACGCCTACGCGGACGTCAGGATCGTGGACGGCAACCGCGTCTTCGAGCACGGCGACCCGGGGGTATCGAGGTTCCGGCTCACGCCGGCGGACTTCGCTGCCGTTGCCGCCGCGACGATCGTGCACACCGGTGAGTGCTCCATGGTCGAGGACCAGCTGGCAGACCTCTCCGCGGCGGCGCCACGGCTCTCCTTCGACTTCTCGGAGCGGCCGGACGACTACATCGACACCTACGCGCCACTGGTGGACATCGCCATCCGCTCACTGCCGTCCGCGACGGTCGAGGAGGCGGAGCGCGAGGCGCGCCGCATCCACGCCCTCGGGCCCGAGCTCGTCGCGGTCACCATGGGCGCCGGGGGCGCAGTCGGCCTCCGGGGCGAGCAGGTGGTGCACGCACCGGCACCGGCCACGGCCGTCGTCGACACCCTGGGTGCCGGTGACGCCTTCATCGGCCGCCTCCTCACCGGTCTCATCGACGACGCGCCACTGGACACCCTCCTCGGCGCCGCCACCGCCTACGCCTCCAGCTCCTGCGCCAGCTTCGGCGCCTTCGGACACGAGACCTCGCTCGAGCAATCCACTGCACCGCTCAATCCCATCCACAAAGGAGTGGACCTGTCATGAAGCACACCACGCGCAGCGCACCCCTCGTCGTACTCGGCGCGGTCACCGCGGTCGCCCTGGCCGCCTGCGGGGCGCCTGGGACAGCCGGTGCCGGCTCGAAGCAGAACAGCCAGAGCCTCTCCTCACCGGCCCAGAAGTCCGGGACCCTCACCATGGTCACCAAGTTCGCCGACCCCAAGTACGCGCCGTACTTCCAGGGCGTGGCCAAGGCCTACGAGCAGGCGAACCCGAAGGTCACCATCAAGCTCGAGCAGGTCGGCGACCAGCCCTACAAGGACAAGATCCGGGTGCTCTCGGCGTCCAAGCAGCTCCCTGACATCTACTTCTCGTGGGCGGGCGACTTCGCCAACAAGTTCGTGCGCGCGGGGCTCGCAGCGGACCTGACCTCCGTCATCGGACCCGACACGGAGTGGGGCAAGACCTTCTCGCCGGCCGCGCTCAAGGCCTTCGAGACCAACGGCAAGAACTTCGGCGTGCCGATCGACCTCGACGCGAAGTACCTCGCCTACAACAAGACCGCCTTCGCCAAGGCGGGGGTCAACGGCGTCCCGTCGACGCTCGAGGACCTGCTCGGGGCTTGCGACAAGCTCAAGGCCGCGGGCTACACCCCGATCGCTCTTGGCAACCAGTACGGGTGGCCGGCGATCCACTACATGACCCAGCTCAACGCCTACAACGTCCCGCCGGCAACCCTGGCCAAGGACTACAACCCGGCGACGGGTGAGTTCACCGACCCGGGGTACACCAAGGCTGTCGACCAGTTCAAGGACATCATCACGCGCTGCTCGAGCAAGGACGACAACGGTGTCTCACACGAGGCCGGGCAGGCGAACTTCATCAACGGCAAGGCCGCCATGCACTACCTCGAGTCCGTGGAGTTCCAGGTGCTGACCGCCAAGGGCGGCGCACCCAAGGCGCTCGCGGACAACTGGGACTTCATGCGGCTGCCCGCGCCACAAGGCGCTGCCGGTGACACGGGGGCCCTGACCGGCGCCCCGGACGGGTTCATGGTCAACGCCCAGAGCAAGAACGCGGCGCTGGCCGTCGACTTCCTCAAGTTCATGACCGATCAGCAGAACGCAGCAAAGCTCACCGCTGACATCGGCTGGCTCAGCCCCGTCAAGGGGTCGGCGACCGCGTCCAACTCGTTCCCGCAGCTCCAGGCCGCGCTCACCGACATCAGCAAGGCGAGCCAGTTCGCGATCTGGCTCGACACGGTGACCAACGCCGAGGTGGCAAACGCCTACCTGTCCGGCATCGAGGGCGTCATCGACGGCTCGAAGTCGAGCAAGGACGTCATCACCGGCGTCCAGCAGGCCGCCGCCAAGGCCAAGAAGCAGGTCGGCTGACCTGACATCCCGGTGGGGCGGGCGGATCTGGACCTTCGCCCGCCCCGCTGACCGAGGGCCGCCCGGCCCGACGTCGAGACGGTCGGTCAACGTCGACCGCCCACCGCCCACCCGAGGAGGGCAACTCATGAACACCACGTCGATGCGATGGCGGTCCCTGGCCTGGGTCCTGCCAGCAATGGTGCTGCTGCTGGTCTTCGTCTACTACCCCATCGTCGAGAACCTCCGGCTGAGCCTGTTCTCCTGGAACGCGTTCTCGGTGCGCCCGACGTTCGTCGGCCTCGACAACTACCGCACGGCCTTCGGGGACCCGATCTTCTGGCGGGCCCTGCGCAACAACACCGTCTTCGCGATCGTGTCGCTCATCTGCCAGGTCGGCTTCGCGCTGGTCCTCGCGGCGGTGCTCGAGGAGTTCGTGCACCAGCGCCTCCGCGGCATCCTGCGCACGATCTACTTCATCCCGGCGGTCATCTCTATCACCGTCGCCGGCATCCTCTTCTCGTTCCTCTACAACCCCCAGATCGGCCTGGTGAACCGGCTGCTCGGCGCCGTGGGGCTCGAGAGCTGGCAGCACTCGTGGCTCGGCGAGCCAGGCACCGCCATGGGCAGCATCATCGCGATGAGCCAGTGGCAGTCCATCGGTTACACCGCGATCCTGTTCGTCGTCGCCATCCAGCGGATCCCCAGCGAGATGCACGAGGCAGCGAAGGTGGACGGCGCCGGAGCGGTGCGCCGGTTCTTCGCGGTGACCGTGCCGATGGTCCGCGAGATGACGACGCTCATCACAATCCTCACCATCTCGGGCGCCTTCCTGGTGTTCAACGAGGTGATGGTCATGACCGCCGGGGGACCATCCAACTCCAGCCAGGTGCTCGGCACGTGGCTCTACCGCAACGCCTTCCTGAACGACGACATGGGCTATGCGTCGGCCATCGCCACCGTGATCTTCGTGATCACGCTCGCGGTCGGTGCGCTTCAGATCGTCGTCAGCCGCCGTCGCAGGATCGAGTGGTGATGTCCGTCTCCAGCGCAACGCGCACACCCGTGAGCCCCACGACGGCCACTACGGACCGTCGCACGGCCAGCTGGCAGGCCCGTGCCGGTCGTCACGCCGGTCGTGTCGCTCGACGCCTGCTGATCTGGGTCGGCCTCGGGGCACTCGTCCTCGCCGTCCTCTACCCGTTGCTGTGGATGGTCTTCAGCAGTTTCAAGGACAACCAGGAGGTCTTCGCCAGCCCGTGGGGGCTGCCCGGGGAGCTTCGGTGGCACAACTTCGCACTCGCGGGCAACGCCGGGGTCGTGCGGTACTTCGTCAACAGCGTGATCGTGACGTCGGCCTCCATCCTCAGCACCGTCCTTGTCAGCGCCTGGGCGGCCTACGGACTCGTGCGGCTGCGCGTCCCGTTCGAGGGAGCCTTCCTCGGTCTCTTGCTCGGTGGGCTGATGCTGGCGCCGACCGTGGCCCTGATACCGCTCTTCGGTCTGCTCCAGCAGCTGCACATCTACGACAGCTACTGGGCGCTCATCGTGCTCTACACCGCCTTCCGGATCCCCTTCACCACCTTCCTGATCCGGGCCTACATGATCGACATACCGTCGGAGGTCGACGAGGCGGCCAAACTGGACGGCTGCTCGACGACCCAAGCGTTCTGGCAGGTGATCCTGCCGATGTGTCGGCCGATCCTGGTCTCGGCGGCCCTGCTCCAAGCCCTCTTCGCCTGGAACGAGTTCGTGTTCGCGCTGGTCTTCATCAGCTCCGGCGACCTGAAGACGTTGCCGGTTGGACTGATGGACATGCAGAGCCGGCTGCTCACTGACTGGCCGGTCCAATTCGCCGGGCTCACGATGGCTGCGCTCCCCATGATCGTGCTGTTCCTCATCGGCCAGCGCCACTTCCTCAGGGGGCTCACTGACGGCATCGGCAAGTAGGCGGCCGGTCCGCCGCCCACGAAGTGGGCCGCCGCGCCCGGCCGTGTGATGCAGGTCTTCGACTCGCTGGTGGCCTTCCGCAGCGCGCTGGACGGCACCCCCCTGGCTCATGCCAGCGGCTGACTGATGAGCCGGCTGCTCCGCTCAGCCCAGTGTCCGCGCGGCCGCAGTCGAGTACCTGCTCGGCAGCGGCCGCGCTTGGCTGGGCGTCAGGCGTGGGCCGGTGACCGGACCTCGTTGACGACCTCGAACACGGTCTCCACGGGCGGCTCGGCGAACCCTCCCGCGATGCCTTCCTGCATGTGTGGCATCAGGATCGAGTCGCGGAAGCTTTCCCAGCTCTCCTTGGACTCGTGCACGGCGACTATGGTCCAGCCGTCCTCGGACGGGCCGGCAGCGTGGAAGACCTGCCCGGCGGGCAGGCTCCCGTCGGCGGGGTGAACCGCCCCGATCGAGGCCTCGTACTGGTCCTTGGTCCCACCCTTGAACTGGTGGACGACGCCATAGCTCATTGTTCTGCCTCGCTTCTCCGGTTGTCCCCGGCCCTGACTGGGGCGGCCCGGGACGGTCTCGGCGGGGCGTCTTCGACGCTACGCGCGGGCCCCGACCCTGTCGATGGACAAACAGGACCATGGCTGGTGGGCGGCGAACGCCCAGCGTCAGTGCACGGCGGGTGCACGGTCGCGCGCCCACGAATGCGTGAGGTCTGGTCGCCGGGGTAGGAAGGGGGCATGGCTGACACGGCGATCTTCGACGTCGACGGGACCCTCGTCGACACCAACTACCAGCACGCGCTCGCGTGGTTCCGGGCACTGCGCCGCTACGACATCACCAAGCCGATGTGGCGCATCCACCGCGGCATCGGGATGGGCGGAGACCTCTTCGTCGCGGCGGTCGCCGGTCGGGAGGTCGAGGAGGCGCACGGGGACGACCTGCGCCAGGCCTGGGAGGAGGAGTTCGACCAGCTCATCGACGAGATCCAGCCGTTCGAGGGAGCGCACGAGCTGCTGGCCGAGGTGAAGGAACGTGGCTTCCGTCTTGTCCTCGCCAGCTCGGGCAAGACGGAGCACGTCGAGAGGTTCCTCGACCTCGTCGACGGCAAGTCGTTGGCCGACGCCTGGACCACCTCCGATGACGTCGAGCAGAGCAAGCCCGAGCCCGACATCGTGTCGGCGGCGCTCGCGAAGGTGAAGGGTGCCAGCGGCATCATGGTGGGTGACTCGGTCTACGACGCCCAGGCGGCAGCCAAGCTGGGCATCCCCACCCTCGGCGTGCGCACCGGCGGCTTCTCGGTCGGGGAGCTGCAGGAGGCCGGCGTCATGCAGGTCTTCGACTCCCTGGTGGCCTTCCGCAACGCCCTGGACGGCACTCCCCTGGCTCGTCCCAGCCGCTGAGGCATCGGGCGCGCGTCCCCTTTGTGACCGTATGCCGCTTGTGGCCTCGGCTGTTCGGGTGAATCCGGGACACCGGCCAGAACGCGACGGGTCCACCTTCGTTGACAGCGCGGGAGCGACAGGAAGGGCCAGGCATGGGGAGCAGCAGTCAGGTAGGGCGTGGTGGGGAGCTGGACGACACGGCCCTCCACCAGGAGATCGAGCTCCTGGGTGAGCTCATCGAGAAGGTCGCGGACGCCGACCACCCGCTCTGCCAGGCGGAGATCGACGCCGCCCTGCACGTCACGAACGTGCCGCTGTTGCTGCCCTCAGAGCGGCGGGCGCGCCGAGAGTAGTCGTCGTACCGGGTGCCGAACCGCTGTCGCAGGAACCGCTCCTCGCTGCCGTCCCAGCCGCAGGGTGGACGACCGGATGTTCCAGCTGCGCGACCGCGTCGCGGAGTTCGAGCCCCAGCTGCACCACTTCCTCGCCTCGTCGCGTGGTCGCTTCGAGACGTGGCTGGCTGCCCGCGACGTGGCAGCCAGCGCGTCCGACAACGGGTGACCGGACGTCCATCGCAGGATCGTGGATCGGTCAGGATCGGAGAAGCGCCGCTGCCCGCCGGCTCCTAGCGTGGTCGTCATCGACCACGAGACGACCGCGGGGCGGCCGTCCTGACCCGGAGGTGACGACGATGAGCCCGACGATCCGCAGCCTGGTGATCCCGGTGTCCGACCTGGAGGCCTGCAAGGCCGTGTACGCCGCGTTGCTCGGCGCACCGCACACCGACCAGCCGTACTACGTGGGCTACAACGTCGACGGCTTCGAGGTCGCCCTCAACCCGTCTGGGGGTGATGGCTGACCGGTGGCTTACGCCGACGTCGACGACCTCGACGCGATGCGGGAGACGCTCCTCGCGGCCGGCGCCACCGAGCGGGACGCGCCGCGCCAGGTCGCCCCCGATGCCCGCGTGTGCGTGCTCGCGGACGCCGACGGCAACCCGATCGGGCTCCGCGGGAAGTAGGCGGCCTCACCACCGCCCGCGGTGCACGACCTCGTCGAACGGGCGCCGGTCCAGCCGGTGCAGGACCGCCAACGGCTTGTCCGAGGGGTATCCCACGGAGAGCAGATAGGCGAGGAAGCGACCTTCGGGGAAGCCCAGGACCGCCTTCGCCTGGTCCTGGTCGGCGGCCGCAGCGTGCCCGGTGCCGACGCCCAGGTCCGCCGCGGCGACCGTCATCGCATAGGTGGCCTGGCCGAGGTCGTACTGGAGCAGCGCCGAC
Organism: Pedococcus sp. 2YAF34; assembly: GCF_052114585.1. NCBI lineage: Bacteria > Bacillati > Actinomycetota > Actinomycetes > Micrococcales > Intrasporangiaceae > Pedococcus > Pedococcus sp. 2YAF34. The sequence continues at coordinate 110,748 of NZ_JBFRFA010000002.1, read as the reverse complement.
TGCCGGTCGTCCTGCGGCTGCGGTGCGACCATCGCGATGGCGGCCGCGGCCCGGGCCACGTGTCCTGCGCCCTGCCAGACCTTGGCGAGCTCGACGAGCTGCCCCCTGTCCGTGACGAGCACGAAGTCCCACGGCTGCCAGTTGCCCGCCGACGGCGCCCGTCGGCCGGCCTCGAGGATCCGGTCGAGCGCCTCGTCGGGGACCGGCCGGTCGGTGAACTGCCGAACGTTGCGTCGCGCCCTCAGCGCATCCCAGGTCTCCACGTCACCATCGTGCGCCTGACGCACCCGCGGTGGCCAGCCTCCGGCCGCGTTGGCGATGGACGGATTTCCCCGGATCGCTTGTCGGGTGCAAGACTTGTCGCATGCAAGGAAAGCGCGTCTTCCCCACCGCGGTCGAGGCCCTGCAGCAGGTCACCCGTGACCTGCTCGGGCTGGCCGTACGCAGTGTCGACGAGGTCGGGGAGGTGTCGCTGCCGCAGATGCGCCTGCTGTTCGCGCTGCGTGACGAGGGCCAGTCCTCCTGCACCGACCTCGCGCACGTGCTCGGGGTGAGCGGTTCGTCGGTCACCCGCCTGGCCGACCGGCTCGTCGCCTCCGGGCACGTCAGCAGGTCCACGGACCCGCAGAGCCGCAGTCGCGTGCTCCTCGCCCTGACCGAGCACGGCACGGAGGTCATCGCGGCGGTGCTCGCCTGGCGCTCACGCGAGCTGACCCGCGCGCTGCGCAGCCTGGACGGCGAGGCCCTCGACGCCCTCACCGACAGCCTCAGCGTGCTGCACGACGCCCTCCGCGTCCAGCACCGCGACCTCACCGGGCCGGTGCCGCTGTGACCGCCACCAAGCGGGCGGAGCTCGGTGACTTCACCGTCCACCCGAGGATGCTGCTCATCGCCGCCTGGGCGCTGCCGGTGGGGGCATTCGGGGCGGTCGCCGCATACGCGCTGCTCAAGCTCATCGGACTGACGACGAATGTCGTGTTCTACCAACGGTTCGAGACCTCACTGGTCGCGCCCGGCGCGACGCACCACCCGTGGCTGCTCGTGCTGCTCGCGCCGGTTGTCGGTGGCCTCGTCATCGGCCTCATGGCCCGGTACGGGTCGGAGAAGATCCGCGGGCACGGCATGCCGGAGGCGATCGAGTCGATCCTCATCGGCGGCAGCCGCATCGAGCCGAAGGTCGCTGTCCTCAAACCGATCTCGGCCGCGATCAGCATTGGATCGGGCGGTCCGTTCGGCGCCGAGGGCCCGATCATCATGACCGGCGGTGCCATCGGCTCGATCCTCGCCCAGCACCTGCGGCTCACCGCCGACGAGCGCAAGACCCTGCTCGTCGCCGGCGCCGCGGCCGGCATGGCCGCCACCTTCAACTCCCCGCTCGCCGCAGTGCTCCTCGCGGTGGAGCTGCTCCTCTTCGAATGGCGTCCGCGCAGCTTCGTGCCGGTGGTCGCCGCGGTCGCCGTCGCCACCGTCGTGCGGGGACCGCTCATCGGCACCGGCCCGATCTTCCCGGTGCCGCACAGCGACGTGCACATCGCCTGGACCGCGCAGACCCTCAGCGCCGTCGTCGGCCTCAGCGGTGCGCTCGTGGCCCTCGGCGCGACGTGGCTCGTCTACTTCGCCGAGGACCTGTTCCGCCGGCTGCCGTTCCACTGGATGTGGTGGCCGGCGATCGGCGGCTTGGTCATCGGCCTCGGTGGCCTGGTCGAGCCCCGCGCACTCGGCGTCGGCTACGACGTGATCGACCAGCTGCTCACCGGTCGCGCCACGACGGGGCTGATCGTCGGGATCCTCGTCGTCAAGACGCTGATCTGGTCGCTGTCGCTGGGCTCAGGGACCTCGGGAGGCGTCCTCGCGCCGGTCTTCATGATCGGCGGCGCGCTCGGGGCGGCACTGGGGCTCGTGTTCCCGGGCGTCTTCCCCGGGTTCTGGGCCATGCTCGGCCTGGCGGCGGTCGTCGGCGGCGTGATGCGCTCGCCGCTCACCGGGGTCGTCTTCACCCTCGAGCTCACCCACGCCTGGGACGCGATGCTGCCGCTGCTCATCGCGTCGTCGACGGCGTTCGCAGTGTCGGTGCTGGTCCTGCAGCGCTCCGTGCTGACCGAGAAGATCGCCCGTCGCGGGCTGCACCTCACCCGCGACTACTCGACCGACCCGCTCGAGACGTTCTTCGCCTCGGACGTCATGCACACCTCGCCGAAGGCGATGGACATGGCCCGCGAGCTCGCGACCGACGGCGCCCACTACGTCGTCGTCGAGGGCGACACCCTGCGTCACGTCGCCTACGTGTTCGCCGAGCACGGGCACGCCGGCGCCGCCGTCGTTGATGCGGACGGTGACGTCACCGGGTACATCGACGTGCAGTCGCTCCTCGTGGCGCGCCGGCACGACCTCACCGAGGCGACCGAACGGCAGCAGGTGTTCACCAGGCCGCTCGGTATGGGGCGGAGCTGACCGTGGCATTCGGGCTGTCGAGCGGCGCCGTTGTCGAGGGCTCAACGCCAACGTGGCAGGCTCTCTGAGCATGAGTCCTGTCGACTTGGACACGTTGCGCCTCTTCCTGCACGTCCTGGCCGCTACCGTCTGGGTGGGTGGGCAGATCACCCTCGCCGCCCTGGTCCCGGCGCTCCGCGCGGCCGGCACCGACGTGCCGAAGGCGGCAGCCAACGCCTTCAACCGGATCGCGTGGCCTGCGTTCGGGGTCCTGCTTCTGACCGGGGTGTGGAACGTGGTCGCCGAGGGCGACAAGGGGCCGGCCTACGAGCACACCCTGATGCTGAAGTACACCCTCGTGATCGCCTCGGGCCTGACCGCGTACCTGCACGCGCGAGCGGCGTCGCGCACGGCGATGGCGGTCTTCGGCGCTCTCACCGGTCTCACCGCGCTGGCCACCTTGTTCGTCGGGATCATGCTCGCCGGGTGACTCACAGGCGGGTCGGAGGCCGCGCGGCGGCCGCTCGGCCGTCAGCGGCGCCGGCGGAGCTCCCTCGCACGGGCCACGGCCAGCACGCCGACCACGGCGGTGAGCGCCAGCAGGAGGAACCCGAACGTCATACCCCCTGGGTATCCGGACGACGCGACCTTGTCGGTGAGGTCACCGTCGAACAACCCGGACAGCAGGCTGGCCAGGCAGAACACACCGAGGACGACGGCCGCGACGAAGCCGACCGGCGGCCGCACGTTGCGTGCGGCCAACCAGGCCAGCAGCAGCTGCACCGCCGCGACCGGCAGCGGCACGGTGAAGTTGGTGTCGAAGCCCCACGCGACGCCCCACGTCGCGACGCCCGAGGTCACTGCGAGGAGGCCGCCGACGAAGTCGCACACGAACAGGACCAGCATCGCCACGAGGAGTCGTTGCCCGGAAGCCATCAGCAGGAACCTCCTTGGCCACTGCGAGCGGCTGAGCCCCACCCTCAGCTGAGAAGAGCGCTGGACGTATTCGACAACGAAGGTACCGTCGCGCGGTTCGACGGGACAGAGCCGGACGTCTGAGCACCGGCGGCGCCAGAGGGGTGTTGGGCGGGGACCTTGGGCACTGGTCGCGCGAAGGCCTGCGACTGATCGTGGGACTGTGAGGACTGGTCCGGCATCACCGAATGGGCTCGACCCCCGAGGCCAAACGGCGGGTACGTCGAGGGCCGGCAGACACGGGTCCGCTGTGCACGACGGTGAGTCGGGCGGCATCCACGGCCAGACGTTGTGGCTTCCGGTCGTCGCTGGTGCGGCCGCGTTCTGGTTGGCCAATCTGGCGATCTCGTTGACCCCGGTCGCCGCTGACTACCGGTCTGTCCTGTCCATCGACTACGTCCCGATGCTCGTGGAGGCGGCTGTCGGCGGGGTCGTCATCTCGAGCGCAGTGGCTTTCCTGCTGATGCGGTTCGGGGATCACGTACCGGGTCGCGGCGAGCTGGCCAAGGCTCTGGTCCTGTCAGCAGGCGCCTTGGCGCTGCTCACGGTGATCGTGGGCATCCCCTCGGTCCTGGGGTCGGGGATGGCCCAGCGCGGCCACTGGTTCCTGGTGGGTCTGGTGATCAACGCGATTCGCATCGGCGCGCTGGGGGTGGCCGTCGGGTATTTCATCCGTTCACGAATGATCCGACCCAACCGCGCTCTGCAGAGGTCGACGCACAGGACACCATCATGATCGTCACGATGGATCGGTCGAGGCTTGCCCGATGGGCCGGTGGCCTCTACCTCGCCTACGTCCTGGCGAACGTGTTCGCCAGCTTGGTCGGCGACATCGGGCTCAGCGACGCACAGGCCCTGCGGGCGACGATCACCGGGCACGAGGCAATGTTCCGTGTGGGCCTGGTCGCAGCCCTATGCTCGGGCCTGCTCTTCGTCCTGACGGCATGGGCTCTCTACCTCTTGCTGCGCCCGGTCGACGAGTCCGTGGCCCTGCTCTTCTTCGTCCTCAACGCGGTGGGGGTGGCCGTGCAGTGCGCGAGCTACCTGCCCCTCATCACCGTCCTGGCGCAGGGAGGCGGGAGCGCGGACCTGCGCGGCCTCACCAGCCCGCAGCTCGACCACTTGGCGGGGCTGTCGGTCAGCACTTATCTGAACGGGTTCGTCATGGCACAGCTGTTCTTCTCGGCGTGGCTGTTCCCCCTGGGCTGGCTGGTCCTGCGGTCGCGTTTCCTGCCCCGCTTCCTCGGCTGGCTCCTGCTGCTCGACGGTGTCGCAGTCCTCGTCTGGTTCCTCCAGGTGTTTCTGGCTCCTTCACACCCCGAGCTCAGCTACCCGTCCTGGGCGGTCGGGTTCATCGCCGAGGTCGGCCTGGCGATGTGGTTGGTGATCAGGGGCGTACGACCGGAGGAGCCTGATCTGGGCGCTTGGTAGCTGGGCGAGCGGAGCCCACGTCGAGCCGGGGCACCGGACCCCGAGCATCTCCGTCGGCGCCGTCCCTGGGCGCGATCCGCTCGAGCCGGTGGAACACCGTATTTCAGCCATTGCTGCCCTGACCCAGAACGACCGGTTAACAGCGATGGGTGAGGCCTCCAGCCACGCCCTCACGCGATTCCCCCGTACCAGAGGAACTCTCGCGGCGGTGTGACGCGGCGGGGCGGAGGAACACCGCGGAGGGTGCACCCGGCCGGACAGGTTGCCGCGTGATGCACGAAGCGAGTGGCCGGAGCCGCTCACACATAGGTAAGGGCCGCCCAAGTGCCGCAGGCCCGGCTCGCCGCGCAGTCGCACCATTGACGGAGGTGGCGGAATGGCCTTCAGGTCCACCATGGGGGATGCATCGTCTCCAGACGGTACTGCGGCGTGTCCCGCTCACGATCTCACTGGCGGCAGTGGTGGTGGGAGCGTCGATCATCTTGCGGACCCTGTGGGAGCCGTTGGCCGGCCGACCCACGGTTAACGAGATCGCGTACGGACTTCCCTCGCTTGAATCCGGGTCGTGGTGGACGCCGGTGACGGGAGCGCTGGTCGCACTGCAGCCAGCGCACTACCTCGTGATCTTGCCCGGGCTGGTGCTCTTTGCCGGTTTTGCCGAGTGGCGCCTGGGGGTGTCTCGTGCCGCCATCGCCATCGCGGTCACCCACCTGTGGGGGGTGCTCGCCGCGTCGGTCCTTCTCTGGGTCAGCCGCAACCACGGCTACGGCTGGGCGACGGCGTTGTCCCTGCAGTGGGATGCGGGTCCCTCCGCGGGATTCCTCGGCGCAGCGGCAGCCGCCTCCGCCACGCTCACCCCGCCATGGCGTGGGCGTCTGCGCGCTGGACTTGCGACATACGCGCTGCTGTTCCTGATCCACCTGGGGAGCCTCGCTGACCTCGAGCACCTCCTCGGCGTGGGCGGTGGGCTGTTTCTCGGTCCGCTCCTCGTCGGGCGCGCTCCACGGTTGAGCCGCCGTCCGTTGACACGCCGGGACTTCAGGCTGCTGGCCTGCGCCTTCTTCGTCCTCGCCGCCCTCGAGGGTTTGATCCAGCCGTTCACTACCGCCGACGGCCCGCTCGCCAGCACGCTGTCACAGCAGGCACGGTCGCAGGAGCTGAGGGACACCGAGTTCTGGGGGTCTGTCGTGCAGGCGGCTCTGTGGTTCTGGCTGGCGCGCAGCCTCTACAAGGGACGCCGTCGCGCGTGGCGCTGGGCGACCGGACTGCTTGTCGCGGTCGTCGGAATCCAGCTGGTCGGCCTGATCATGATGCTGGTGGCGAGGGAGCCGGGCCTTCCGGTCGTCCTCTATGAGCTGTGCGGCAACGCCTTGGGACTCACCGTCCTCGTCACGGGCAGGCACGCCTTCCGCAACCCCTCGCCCCGCAAGGCCCGGCGCACCGCGGGCAACCTCCTTGCTCCTTCGGCGGACGACCAACGCTCCGTGGCCACCGCCCTGCTGGAGGAGGAAGGCACTGTGAACCGGTTGGCTTGGATGACCACATGGCCGGAAAACCGGTGGTTCGAGAGTGGGCAGTATGCCGGCTACATCGCCTACCGCGTCCACGCCGGGGTCGCGATCGGGTTGTGTGACCCGGTGGCGGCCCGCGAGTCGGACCGGTCGGGGCTGCTTGGTGCCTTCTCCAACTCCGTGCACGCTGCGGGCCTGGTTCCATGCCTCTTCACAGTCACAGCGGAGGCTGCTCGCCACGCCACCAGCTCCGGCTGGCACTGCCTGCAGGTCGCCGAGGAAGCGGTGATCGACCTGTCCACCCTGGCCTTCACAGGCAAGCCGTGGCAGGACGTGCGCACAGCGATGAACCAGGCCGCGAAGCTCGGGATCACGCTGCGCCTGGGACAGCTGGGTGGCATGCCTCGCGGCATCCAGATGCAGGTGAAGGCGATCTCGTCCGAGTGGGTCGAGGACAAGGGTCTTCCGGAGATGGGTTTCACTCTGGGCGGGGTTGACGAGGCACTGGACCCGCACGTCCGGGTGGGCCTGGCGATCGACGCGGAGTCGACCGTGCACGGTGTCACCTCATGGATGCCGATCCACGAGGTGGGTGGCGGGGACCCTGCTGGCTGGACCCTTGATGTCATGCGTCGCCTGCCGGGCGGCTTCCGCTACTCGATGGAGTTCCTGATCTCCTCGTCGTGCCTGGCCTTCAAGGAGGAGGGCTGTCGAGTCGCCTCCCTGTCCGGCGCCCCACTGGCGAGGAGCAGTGCCGTTGATGGTTCGGCCCTGGACCGCGGCACCCTCGACGCGTTTCTCGACCGCTTGGGAGCCGCGCTCGAGCCCTACTACGGCTTTCGGTCGCTGCACACCTTCAAGGCCAAGTTCCAGCCACACCTCTATCCGCTCTACCTGGTGTTTCCCGACGACACGGCGCTGCGTCGCATCGGACTGGCGCTGAGCCGCGCGTACCTGCCTGAAGCGGGGATCCGGGACTTCGTCGCGCTGGCCCGCTCGAGCCACTGACCGCAGGGCGCAACGTCGGACGTGACCTAGTGGACTGCGGTCTCGTTGGCGGCGTCGACTGGTCACCACCCTCCGCGGTGCACGACCTCGTGGAAGGGGCGTCGGTTCAGCCGCTCGATGACGTCCAACGGCTTGTCCGACGGATAACCGACGGAGAGCAGGTAGGCAAGGAACCGTCCTTCGGGAAAGCCGAGAACGGCCCTGGCTTGATTCTGGTCGGAGGCCGCCGCGTGGCCCGTGCCGACCCCAGGTCCGCCGCAGCGATGGTCATCGCGTACGTGGCCTGGCCAAGGTCGTACTGCAGCAGAGCCGACTGCCGATCGTCCTGAGGGTCTGGCGCGACGATGGCGATCGCGGCGGTCGCTCCGGCGACATGCTTGGCGCCCTGCCAGACCTTGGCGAGCTCGACCAGTTGTGCCCGGTCCGTGACCACCACGAAGTCCCACGGCTGCCAGTTGCCCGCCGACGCGGCCCGTCGCCCAGCCTCGAGAATTCGGCCGAGCGCCTCGTCGGGCACTGGCTGCTCAGTGAGCTGCCGAACATTTCGTCGCGCCCGCAAGGCGTCCCAAGTCTCCACGCCCTCATCCTGCGCCCCAGAGCGCCGGTGTGGCCACCATCCCCTCGCGTACCTGAATAGAGCGCTCTGCAGAGAGTGCGTGCGAGCGGAGCTTGCGGCGGTATGACGCAGGCGCGTCGCCGGCTTGGAATCGTCGTCGTGCAGCCGTTCCACACTGCTCGGATGTATGACCCGGAAGGACTTTGGACTCTGGGTGCCAGCCACGCGACGACGAGACTCAAGGTGTGACCACGCATTTGAGTAGTCGTCGCCCCCTGCGAGGGTGGCCGAAATCCCACCTCGGCCGGCAGGCGATCGCGCTCGCAGGGTTGAGCGTTGCTGGCGTCCTCCTGCTCGTACTTGCCTTCGCCCTGAACATCGTGGAACCAGCCGCCAGCTACACCGACAGTTGGGCACAGCTCGTGTGGGGTCTCGGCATCTGGGCGTGCGGGATCGGCGCTGTCATCACAGGCCTGGTCGCAGTCGTCCGTCACCACGAGCGGTCCTGGATGGTCATGCTTGCCACCGCGCTTGGCCTACTTCCCCTTGCCCTGCTGATCTCAGAGATCGCACTGGGCAAGTTCTGACCCTGCATCAGCAGCGTCTCCGTTGAGAGGAGTTGGCGATGACCACCACGAAAACCCGGGCCGGGTCGACCCCCGACGCGATCGGTGCCGGCCTCACCGGCACGGCTCGCACGACCGGGCTGCTGTATCTCGGACTGGCCGTCACTGGAGCCATTGGTTTCCAGTTCGTCCGCGGCCAGCTCTACGTCGCAGGCGACCCCGGCGCCACTCTGTCCAACCTGGTCGACCACACCCCGGTGGCGCGCCTTGGCATCGTGCTCGAGCTGGGCATCGTGCTGACCCAGGCACTGGCAGCCGTGTGGTTCTACCGCCTGTTCCGCAGCGTCGACACGTTCGCCGCAGGGTTGATCGCGGTGTTCGGGATGGTCAACGCAACCGTGATCCTGGGCAGCGCCGCGATGCTCGGCACGGCCCTCGATGTCTCAAATGACAAGTCATTAGCCGTGCCCGGCGGCACGGCCGCTACTGTCCAACTCCTGTATGTCATCAGCGGTCATCTCTGGACAGTCGGGGGCTTGTTCTTCGGCCTGTGGCTGATCCCGATGGGCTGGCTCGTCGTGCGGTCGCGGTGGACGCCGCGCTTGCTGGGCCAGCTGCTGATGGTCGGCGGTGTGGGCTACATCCTCAGCACGTTCGTCAGCTACGTCTTCGCGAATGCCGATCTCATGGCCGGATTGCTGACCGTTCCCGCGACGATTGGTGAACTCTGGATCGTCGGATACCTAATCATCTTCGGACTCCGCGAGCACGCTCGGCCGGATCATGACGGCGGCAGGGCAGCGGCCTAGGCCGCCGTGTCCCGCACGCGCCCGAAGAGAAGCACAGCACGGTCGTGATAGTTGTGACCGAACCTGGGTGGTGGCCCTACCTTGGACGCAATTCGTCTCCCGGCTCCACCTCATCGTCTCCGTTATCTTCCTCACGATGAGTACCGCGGTAGTCGACAAGGTCAAGGTGGGCGCGAACAACCAGTACGACCCAAGTGATTAGCCCGATACCCGCGCCAGCACCCGCAGCTTCCCCCGGGTAGCCCGTGGGCCAGCCAATGAGTCCACCCGCTACGGTGCCCAAGATCAGGAAGGCGAACAGGTAGAGCTGCGAGTCGCCGTACGTGGACAGGTCGGCGAGCCGCTTGGTGTGACTCTCCTTCACCGCCCGAGCCTAAGCCTCAGCCCGGGCCGAGCGGTTGAGGTGAGGGCACTGAATGGTTTGGGTCGCCTGCACCCGCAGGACTGGACTGGTCGGGCCAGCTGGTCGCCTCGCGGCGGAGTGACTCACCTTCCGCCGAACAGCGAAGGACCTCGGACCCGGCGCACCCGCAGGAGGAGTCTCCGCGGCTCCGGGCCAGATGGTCCTCCGCTGCTCAATGAGTGACATACGAGGGTTCCGGCGGCTTTTCGAGGTCGGTCAGTGGGCCGTGGCCAAGGCCGGTGCGCTGAGGTCGGTGGTGGACCGCAGTGGCCGGAATCCTCTGGCGATCAACCAGGTCGGAAGGAACACCAGCTCGAACAGTCCGCCGGGGGCGACGAGGAGCATCCCGGCGCCGGTGCCCATGTCGAGGGCGCCGAGGAGGTCGAGAGGCACTCCGATCGTGAGAGCGGCGTAGCCCACGAGACCGAGCAGGGCGATCGGTCGTGGGGCCAGCCGTGCGACGTACAGCAGGTAGCAGAGGACGAGGCCGCCGATGCCGGTCGGGATGTAGACCCACAGGAGGTGATTCGGGACGACCTGTGACGCAGACAGAAGATAGACACCGCAGGCTGCAGAGACGAGGCACTCGACGATCCTGAGGATCGGGTACCAGATGGCAAGGTTGGGGTTGACCTGCTTCAGGGTCGGGTACATCACCAGGCCGATCGCGACGACGGCGAAGCCGGATACAGCCATCAGTGCGACTCCGACGGTCATCGGCCCTCGGTCCGGGTTGCCGTCGACGAACGCCTGGATCAAGGACGTGCCGAACATGGCGGTGACCATCTGGACGACGAACAGGATCCCGACGGCCCTCGCAGCGCCCCTCCTGGACAGTGGATCCCTCGCGTTGGACCTCGGGATTCTCGTGAAGCTCATGGCGTGTCCTTCCGATTGCGTCAGGAGCGGGTTTCAGAACTCGTTTCTAACGGTGTTAGATTGGAGTTCGGACGCTACTCTAACGCCGTTAGATTGTCGAGGGTCGCGCGCCGGTAGTTGGATGAAGAACCACGAGGAGGGGCAGGACCCATGGGACGCAGGCCGACCGAGGTCGCCAACAGGGCGCCGTTGAACCTGGAACGGGCACTGCAGGTCGCGCTCGTCGTCGCGGACGACGATGGCCTGGAAGCGGTCACGATGCGCCGGCTCGCGCGCGAGCTGGGCGTCGAGGCTGCTTCGCTCTACCACCACGTCAGCGGTAAGAACCAGATTCTGGACGGGTTGGTCGACATCGTCGCAGCCGAGATCGAGCGCCCCGGGCCGACCACGGACTGGCGGGCGGCGATCAGCGAGCGGGCCCACCACACCCGCGCGTGCCTACGCCGCCACCCCTGGGCTGTGAGCTTGATGGCCTCAAGGACGAGCCCGGGGCCAGCCACCCTAGGGCTCCTGGAGACGGGGATCCGGTGCTTCCGCGAGGGCGGGTTCTCGGTCCTGCAGGCGGCGCACGCGATCTCGGTGGTCGACAGCTACGTCCATGGCTTCGTCCTGCAGGAGGTCAATCTGCCCTTTCGAGACGAGTCGGAGCTGGCAGCCATGACGGGGGCCATCATGGAGACGTTTCCCGTCTCCGAGTTTCCCTATCTCTTCGAGATGACGGTCGAACACGTCCTCAAGCCAGGCTACGAATACGGCAACGAGTTCGACTCTGGGCTGAAGGTCGTCCTTGACGGTGTCGCCGCGCTGGTCGCTGAGAGTTAGGCGGACTCGCCCGAGCCGCCCAACTTGCGGCGGTAGACGCGCCTCAGTGGCTACCCGCCGGCACCGCCTCGGGCGTGGTCGAGGTCGGCCTTGGCGAGCACCGAGCGCGTCTCAACCTCGACATCTTTGAGGGGCCCACCTGGCAGGCCACTCCTATCGATCGCGCATATCGCCATTGCCACAGTCGCCCCAAGAGCACGTAACGCTCCAGTGGCCTCCCTGACGGCGCCCCCGGTAGTAAGCACGTCCTCAATGAGTGTCACGGAGGTACCGACCACATCAAGACCCTCAGCGAGCCGACGTGTGCCGTACTCCTTGGCCTTCTTCCGAACGAACACCACCGGGAGCCCAGTGATCGAGCTGACCATCGTCGCTAGGGGAATGCCCCCAAGTTCGAGCCCGCCAAGTACTTGGGTACTTGGGGGCACCAGCGGCACCATCTCCTGTGCCACGGCGCGAAGGATCTGTGGCTGAGACTCGAACAGGTACTTGTCGAAGTACTCTCCAGCAATCTGTCCCGACCGCAACGTGAACGCCCCAGTCAGTCGACACGTCCGGTCGATCAACAACGCCAATTCAGAATGATCCATGAAGCCAGCATCTCAGCCTGGCGGGTCTGCGATAGGCGGCGAAATGACGCACCCCCGAGCGCGTCATGTGGCCCAGCTGAAGCCGTAAGTGGGCATGGACGACGGCTTCGGATCGGAGCTGTTAGTCCGCGTTCGGGTCGGCCGGACCGGTGTCTACCGGCTGCTCTGCAGTTTCAGTTCCACCATTTCCATTGCGCTTCGACCTGAACGACGCAGACAACTTGATTCCCACGCCCTTAGCAGCAGTTAGCGCCTGAGCTTCATCGGGCACGCCGTCGCCGTCCCGGTCGACACGACGGAATGGACGCGAGACGGCGCCGGCGGCGGTGGTGACACCGTTTCCCACTGCCGTGGCGCCCGCGCTTACGCGTGTGCCGACGGCATTGGCAGCATCCTCCAAGGCCTCTAAAGCGCGGTTGGGCTGGTCATCGTCGATCTTCTCAGCCTTCGGGGGAACATCCAAGTACTGCGGGAACGACTCCGGCGCCTCTGCGAAGGCTGTTTTCGATGCCTCGACGACCCGCCGTCCGAACACGAACTTCGTTGCTCCGTTGACCAGGGCGCTGGCGCCGTAGTCAACCGCTGCCTGCTGTTTCTCATCCAGTCCGGCGCGTACGTCCTCGAGTACCCCAGTCTGGACGCCGCGCACGAGGCTTTGCGCTGCTCCGCCCGGCAGTGAGTCTGCCAGCGTGTTCGCCCAGTTGGACCAATCCTTGTGTCCATGAGGTTTCAACGGTCCTCCGCCGGCCTTTGACGCCTCGGACGTCTCGGCGAGTTGTGTTGCCATAGTGGCGATCTGCCCCTGCTCGATCTGCGCGTTCGACAACCCGAACACCAGGGCTCGGGCCTGCTGGTGGTCCAGTTCGAGTCCATGAATGTCGGCTAGGGCCAGGGCAAACAGTGCGGTGATCTCGAACTGAAGCTGCTCGTCTCCGGCCGGCAGCAACTCAACAGCCTTTTGGGCGCCGACCTTCACCGCGCCCGCTGCCGCCTTTTGCCCCGCCGCCTTTACGGTCAACTTCGCTGCGGCCTTCGCCGCCACCTTGCCGCCGCTCTTCGCCCCCGCCTTGGCGCCGGCTGCCCCGGGCATGAGGGAGACGCCGACCTCGGCCGCGACAATCCCAGCAGTGATAGCTGCGCCGGCGACACTGATCGCCGTGACGTAGTGGCGCTCGAGCATGGCGATGACCTCGGCGGGGGTCGCCTCAGGATCGCGGCGACGGACCCAGCGGACGTACCTGCGGGCAATGCTCCGGCGGCCTGTGACGGCCTTGTCGATCTCGCGCGCAGCTTGCTCGCTGGCCAACTCGACTTCGATGGCCACGCCCTCGAAGTCTGAATGCGCTGGCGGCGTGGGGGACGGGCTGTTTATATTCATGCGTCGAGCCTTTCGACCCGGGCCTCTGACTCTGAGGTGTCCGCGGTCGGAGAGGCAGAGGAGTACTGCGAATCGTCCGTGCTCGACGAATGCGCCGTCGACCGCGCCACGACGTCGCTGACAGCATCCGGTCCAGTCCCCTCCGGCGTGGCCGACCCTGGGCCCTCGTCGGTCGGCCCGTCTTGGGAGGAGTAGTCCGTCGATACGAGGCTCGCCGGCCTGGTTGGTTCGCCGCCTCCAGTCTCTACCGGCGCGGGCTCGCGCAGCTTCGGCGGTGCGGCCGACCAAGCCTTCAGGTCACCCAGGACCTCCGCATAGAAGCCGTTCACAGCTGCCAGGACGGAGTCGATGAACGCCCCGCGGCCGCGCCCCCGCTTCGAGCCAAGTGTCATGGACGTGGCGACCCTGAACGTGCGTACCTCCTTGGTCGGGTCTGTCAGCAGGGAGGCCGGGTTCTCGCGGACCGTACGCAGTAGCTCTGCTGCACTCGAGCCGCGCGAGTGTGCGGTGAAGCACTCCACTCGAGCGGACTCGGGCGCGTTCTTCAGCTGCCGGACGAGCCAGTTCACCCGGGTGGTCGGCCGCCCCTCTCGTGGTGCGTCGATGTCGACATGGCATGTCACGTGGCCGGCACGCAGGTCGGCTGTCACCACCAGGTGGCCCACGGTGTCAGGGATCCGGATGGCACCAGACAACTGTCCCGCTGAGCAGAGCTGCTGCGTCAGCGCCGTCGCCCGCAACGTCGGGTCAGCCTGTTCTTTACGCGACAGAACTGGCACCACCTCGGCGCCCAGACGTTTACCCAGCGAGAGGCTGGTGAACCGCAGCAGAGCGTCGAAACGTGCCACCACACTGGCGATTCCCTTATCGGTGGGGCGCAGGGTGCCGGAAGCAACCGAATCCCGGACCGAGGTCCACGCTTCTCCCATGTCGCCCATGTCCATGGCCCCGGAGCGCTCGTGCTCGAGGTACCTGATCAGCTCACCTAGGATCCATGCCTGGTCCGGGTCCGCGACGCCGCGAAACTCCTTCTGCATCACGGCCTCCGCGAGTACCTGCGACCACGACAGGTGGTGCAGGGCCACTTTCTTCAGCTTGCGCTTGTCGATCTTGGTGGGGTGCTGACCAGCAACGGCCGGGATTTCGTTGCTGATCGTGATGACAGCCTCAAAGCCCTGCTCGCGCGCGACGTCGAGGTAGTTCTCAAGCTGCTCAGCGGCGAGTTCGTTGCTGCCCGTCTTCACCTCGACCAGAGCCACCCACGACCGAGCTCCACGGGAGACCCGAATCAGACCATCCGGGAACAGCTTCCTTTCACCGAGCACGAAGGGCACCTCGATGAAGCACTCGATGCGACCGGAAGGTGCACCCAAGGGCTTGAGCAGGTCTGATCCGTACTCTCGCACTGCGCCCAGGACTGCCAACAGCGCTGATGTCGCTCGTCGCTCCTGCTCTTCCGCGCCGTTGATGCCCGAGGTCGGAATGAGGCGCGCCTCATGCCATGCCTGTTCTGCCACCCCTACCCCTTCAGTCCCTGCTTGTGATTGCCCCGCACGCTACCGTCCGGAACTCTCTGACGTGCCAGTTTGTCCCGAAATCCAGGAGAGCGACACGTCGTTTTAAGCCGCTTCTCGGCAAACGTGGCGGCGCTACGCTGCCGCCAACGTGGTCGTCAGACGGGGGTCAGACGCACCCGCGTTCACACCGTCCAGAGCGGGCCCTCACCACCACCGATGTGCGAGCATCACCGCCGTGAAACCGCGCTGGCTATTCGATAGGCCCCAGACCGTCCTCGCGGGATGCATCTTCATTCGTGCGTTCGGCCTGGCGATGGTCGCTCGAGGCTTCACGGCGGCATCCCGCCCGCCTTCTTGCTCGTTTGGTACGTCGTCTAGGTGGGGCAGCCGAGGTGGCTCGTCGGTTATCGCGGTTGCGGTGCCCTAGTGTGCGTCGCCGCGGGTTCCGAGGCCCGGATCGGAAGACTCCCCAAGACCTGCTTCGGTGAGGGCCTGGAACCACTGTGAGGCGGCATTGCTGAGCAGTTGGAGCTCGAACTCAAACTCGATGAGCTCCTCAACCGTGATCGTCTCAATCGAACTGGCAACGCTCATCGTGCGAACCCGTTCCTGGGGCTGTGTTGGTGTCGGCCGCACAGTCATCTCGAATCGCTCGGCATCGGCGTCGCGATCTCCATGGGGCCGAATTGCGTGGACGATTTGGTTGCGGCGACGGTACGCCGCCTCATAACGAGTCACAAGACTGTCGAAGTCATCGGGGAGTGGCACGCGACTCGTCATCAAGGCGTCGGCAAGTCGGCGACCCGACAGCGCAAGCATCTTCGCGGGGTAGCCATCTTCGTTGTGGTGAAGCAGCGCGGCCAGCGCAGCGAACCGAAGGTCTGCGTCTGCGGCCTGCATGATCACGTAACCGACGTGTTCGGCGTAGTCACGCATCGCGGGCCCGGAAGGCACAGCCGCCGACCGGCTGGCTTGCCGTAGGAACAGTGTGGCTTCCTTGACGGCACGCTCGAGGCGCTCCCGCGCGAAGAGGTCGTCGAGCTCCGGCGGCCAGCTGGACTCCTCAGCCGTTCCGACCACCCACCTGCCCCCTTCATATTCTTGATACTGCTCCCGGCACGCTACCTCCGGCTGGGATCTGGGGTGCAATTAGCGGATGGATGTCCCTCGCGTCTCTTATTTCTTCGCTGCCGACGCGAACCGACTGCGACCTGATCGCGGCGGTGTGCCGCAGGCGCAGCATCATGACGCTCATCGGACTTCAGCCGATTTGTCAGTCTTCGGCCGCGGTCCTGCGCGCGCTGGGAACAGACCCTTAGGGAGCTGCCAGATCTAGGGATTGGTCCACATGCCTGACGAACTGCTCGCACCCCGCGGCTAGCCTCGGCACCGTCGTCGCGCTGAGATGCATTCGATTGCCGCCAATCGAAACGTCAAGCACCTTGACGATGCTTGGAAGCTTCGTCTGCCCCCTCTGCTTGGCTGTCAATGTGCCCAAGCCGTGCGCGAGACAGTTGCGGACATCGATGCCCGCGGTGACGGTTCCCCAACCGTTGCGGCTCCGGAGCGAAAAGTGGTGATAGTCATCGTAGGCATCGTGCCGGGCTTGCCAAGTGCCACTTGACGTCAGTTCGAAGTCCCTCAGCATCAAAGCAACCAGGGTTGGGCGCGCGTCCAGCACTTTCGTCATCCGATGCATTGATACGGCATCCACATATGCCTCGACGACGGCGACGAGACGGAGCACCGCCGTCTCACGAAGCCACACCGTGGGATCCGTTGACGCTCCCATGGCATTGGTCAGGATTCGACCCACAGGCTTCATGTGTGCCCCAGCAACAGGAATGTCAGTCAATGCATGGCGAACGAGGGCGATCGCTGCCTCCGTAAGGGCTAAACGGGGGCTCATTGACCCGATGAGACGAGTAGTTCAAAAAGGCGTGAACTGCCCCGGACGGCCTTCCGCTGCTCCGTAGTCATGTCTACGTAATTCATGGCGACGGCATACCACGGCGCCAAAGCCTCGGGTTGTGTCCGTAGGGCCTCATCCAGTGGCGCGAAAGCGATCTCCCCGCCCATCGCAAGGGCCAAGGCACACTCGGCGTTGAGGAGTCCCACAGGCGCCCAGTCGAATTGCTGACGAATCCACCCGAGCGCGGACTCATCCAGGAAGTTGAGTCTCCGAGCTACGTTTGTCACCCACGCTCGTTGCCATGCGTTCATAGCGTCGGTGTGTTGGGAAACTTCCGTCCACACGTCTCGCACGTTGTGTCCGGCCTCTGACAGGGCCACGAGATAGTCACCCAATCTGGGAGTTAACTGAGGCACGTAGCGGAACACCCGCGTTACGTGCTCGAGCCCCAGTGGTGAAGCTTCCCGCGCGAGCGTATTGAAGCATTTGCGGAGATCCTTAACATCCTCAGGCGCCGCGCTGCTGAGATCGATGCCGCTTGGCGGCCCGGCACTGATCCGCGCTAACGTTTCCTTGGCCTCCTCCAGCCCTGTTCCCTCTGTGTCGGGGTACGCCTCATCCTCTACGAGTTCAATCTCGGCCGGGTTTACTTCCACATCAGGATCATCGGTAGCCCCGGTGATATGGCGGAAGAAATAGGTGCTGAACTTGACGATGCTGGACTTTCTGTCGTTCAGAACCAAGCCTAGGGGACGTGCCGCGGCGCTCAGTTCCTCAAGTGCTTGCTGCGCGTTTCCATACCCATTTACTGCAAGTCGGAAGTCGTCGTTGAATCGCCAGACGTCGCCTATGCGTCGGGTGGCATTGCGCTGCAACGCTTCGATGTAGAGCTCCGAGAGCTTATCTGATGCATCAAGAAGTTGCGGCAGGCCAAAAGTTGCTCCCTGCAGCTCACCCAGCAGCTCAACAAGCAGCCTTGAAGCCTCCACCTTTCCCGTTCGATTCTCCAATTCCGTCAGCAGCACTCCATGATCGACATACTGGTAGAACGAGCTGATGTCGGCTTGTACGACGTACTCAACCGTGGCCTGCGAGAGCCGTCGAATGCCGGTTCCAGCAAGCCCGTGTCGGATAGGCGCAGCGATGAACGCCTTGTAGTCATCCTGGCTGCGCTCCGAGAGTTCGACATCTTGCAGAACCCAATCCGTAAGGGCACGGAATGCAATTCGCTCGGCTACGCCAACCACGGGCACTGGACGGAACGCCTGATGCGCCTTTCTGACATCTACGGGCCACCCCGGGGCGTTGCGATGCCCCGCTTCAAGACGCGCAGACACCCATTGAGCAAAATGGCCCGGCGACAGTGTCAGGGTCTCGACCCACGGCTCAGGCGGCAGCAGGTTGCGCCACGTGGTGGCTTCGGCACTTGCTGCCCCAGCCAAGTCGAGCTTCTTAAGCAGAGTTGTGTTGACCTCGCGCACACCGCACTATCGCACGCCAGCGCGCCCGCATGGGTGGATTGAGCCGCCGGGTCAGATCAGGGAAGTAGGCAACGCCGGGTCCCTGCGAGTTCCCGTCGGACTAGGTATGCACGCCGGTGAACGCTCTCCCATCGACTTGGGATTAGTTCCCGGTTCTGGGTTAGACGAGTTGCGTCTCCGCGGCGGCACACCGGCTCCAACTGGCGCCATAGTGGGCGGAGGCGGACGCCCATAGTGGGCGGGATGGGGCGGGTCAGTTGCCGTCGTGGTGGATGACGAAGTCGGGGTAGACGTGGCGGCCGGGGTGGTCGCCGATCTCCCCGACCGCTCGCTGGACGTCACGCAGCTGCTCAACGCTCATCTCGAGCGGCGGCTCGTCAGGCTGGAACGTCGTGCGGATCGGGTAGTCGACGCCAGGCGTCGTGGTCATCTCGATGTGGCAGCCAAGCACGTGGCTCACCGGGTGCGCCTCCGCAAACGCCACGAGCCGGTCGATCGTCGCGCGGAACGCTGGCCAGTCCTCGACATAGAGCCGCCCCGGGTAGACCGTGTCGCCGGTCAGCAGGAACCCGGTGTGTGCGTCGTAGAACGAGACCGCCGCCGCGTCGTGGCCGGGGCTCGCGATGCAGTCCACCACCCGGCCGCCGAGATCCAGCGCGGCCGGTCGGTCCAAGTCGTCCGTCCTCAGACCCAGGAAGGAGTAGACCCCCTCCACCGTGGCATCGACGACCGTGGTCCTGGGCCGGTCCGCGAACTGCCCGTCAGCGGCGACGTGGTCGTGGTGCGAATGGCTGTGCAGGACGACCAGCTCGTAGTCGTCCCGCGGGTGGCGTCCTAGCCACTCGGCCACCAGTTCGTCGACGGTCCGGCGCAATGGGAGGAGCTCGGGCGCAGCGGTGGCTCCGGTGTCCACCAGGAGCGTGCGGCTGCCGCCGAACAGCAGGAACATGAACGGCGCCTCGTAGTTGACCGCCTTGTTCTGCCGCAGGATCACCGTGTGCTCGCCGTGCCAGCGCACCTGGATGTCGGGGTCGGTGTTGTGCTTTGACGACTTCGAGCCGTGGATCCAGCTGACGCCCAACGGTTCCGACTGGCCGGCAACCCAAGCGGCGAAGGACAGCATCTCCGAGCCGGCGACGTCTACGAGTAGGTGGGGCGGTCCGGGTGCTCGGGGTCTGCGGTCCCGGGGGACTGCGGCATGTGGTTGGCCGCCTTCGCGGCCGGGTCGCCATACAGGAGCTCGTCGCGGTCGGTGATGATCGACAGCGGGGCGCCGTTGGTCTCTGCGAGCTGCTGGGCCAGCCGGTCGTACGAGGTGTCGGGCAGCCGCACGTCACCGTCCTCGAGCCGTCGACGCAGCGTCGAGGCCAGGTCGTCGAGGCGCGCGTCGCCGACGCCGCCGTGCAGCTCCACGACGGTCCGCACGTAGTGGTCGAGCTGCTCGGGACTGAGCGACTCCACGAACGGCGTATTCAGGGTGATGGTGAGTCCACGCTCGGGCGTGTGGCCGACGGGCACCTGTTCAGTCATGGATCGACCCTAACCGCGAGCCGCGCACCGTGCCTCGGCGAGCGCCTCGGCCCGGTGGCAGGATGGCCGGCATGAACATCCCCCAGGTGTCCGTGTCCGACGTCGCCGACCACGCCGTCCTCCTCGACGTCCGTGAGCAGGACGAGTGGGACGCCGGCCACGCGCCGGGTGCCGTGCACATCCCGCTCGGCGACCTCCCCTCGCGCCTCCACGAGCTGCCCGACACCGACGCCGCGACGCTGGCCATCACGTGCCGTGGCGGTGGCAGGTCGTCCCGCGCGGTCGCCTGGCTGTCGCAGCAGGGCTTCGACGTCGCCAACCTCGACGGCGGCATGAAGGCCTGGCACGCCGCCGGCAAGCCGCTGGCCGCCGACTCGGCCAACCCGTCGGTGAAGTAGCCGGCGATGGCCTGGTTCGGTCGCCGCAAGGACGAGTCCGCGGAGCCGGAGTCCGTCGAGGAGCTCGAGCTCTCCACGGCGGGTGACCAGCTGCTGGGTGAAGGCGAGTCGCTCCGGCCGGTTGTCAAGCCCCTCGGTGACGACGAGCGGGCCCGGATCGACGCCGCGCTCGAGGCGCTGCAGTCCGAGGGCGTGGATGTCGACGACCTCGACTCGCTCGGCAAGGGACTCGACGCCGCCTACGCCGCCTGGGCCGAGGGTGACGAGGAGACGCGCCCCGACCATGCGGCCATCGTCGAGCGTTACGCCATCGGCGTCGGCACCTACCTCGACCGGCACACCGACCTCGACTGGCAGGTGGTGACCGACGTCTTCGGGACCGACCTGTCGCTCACCGAGGGTTTCAAGGGCTCGTTCGTCGTGGTGCCGCACAACCTCGTGGCAGGCCGCTGGATGCGCGGCGAGACCGGCTGGGTCACCCCGGTGATCGGCCACATCGAGCGCCGCCGCACCCGCCGCTGACAGCGACGCCGCACCCGCCGCTGACGGCGACGGGCGCGGCGCCACACGGAGCGCGCGTCAGGACCGGAACCGCGAGAACACGCGGTACATGAACTCCGTCCCCTTCTCCAGCGCCTCGACGAAGATGCGCTCGTCGTTGCCGTGCATGCCGATCAGCTGCTCGTTGCTGATGACGTACGGGTAGACGCCGTAGCCCGGGATCCCCTTCGCTCGCCACGGCCCCAGGCTGGTCCCCGCCTCGAACAGTGCAGGCGTGAACCGCGCGCCCGGGTAGGTCTGCACCGACGACTGCTGGATCGCCTTGTAGAGCGGGGTGTCGAGGTCGGCGGGCTTGCCGGCCCAGGTCTTGTCGAGGGTGTCGAGGTAGTCGGCCTCCGAGACCCCTTCCGGCGCAGCGACCTTCACCTCGATGTCGCGGCCCCTGAGCCGGCGCCGGAGGTCGGCGATGAAATCGCGCGGCTTCTGCCCGCCGGGGATCCCGCGGCAGTTGACGCGCACGTGCGCCTCCGACGGGATGACGTTCTCCTTGTAGCCCGCGTCCTCGATGACGTACGCCGACGTCGTCCGCAGCAGCGCGCTGTGCAGGTACGGGTAGTCCGACAGCTTCACGACGAGCGCCGCCGCCCGTTCGCGCGACGCCTGGCTCGGTGCCTTGAGCATGAGCCGTATGGCGCGGGCGAACCTGCGGTCGTCCGTCGCCTCCGCGAGGGCGGCGAAGTACTCGCGCGTCACCGGGGTGAGGTGCACGGGGGCGAGGTGGTCGCCGATGTCGGCGACGGCTCGCGACAGGCTGACGATCGCGGAGTCGGGGATCGGCTTGGAGGAGTGCGTCGCGGTGCCGTCGGCGTAGAGGTCGAGGTTGAAGTACACCTTGTCCTGGCGGGTGACGCTGATCAGCATCGGCGTGGTCTTGTCGGACTGGGCGATGAACCAGCCGCCCTCGGTCAGCACCATGCCGGCGTCGAGCTTGTCCCAGTGGTTCTTCGCGAGCCAGCCCGAGCCGTACTCGCCGGCCTCCTCGTCGCAGTCGGTGAGCACGATGATGTCGCGGTCGAACGTCGCGCCCTCGCCGACGTGGCGCAGCAGCGCGCTGATCGACGCCGCGTTGGCGCCCTTCATGTCCAGGGCGCCGCGACCGTAGACCTCGCCCTGCTTCACCGTCCCGGCGAACGGGTCGACGCTCCAGTTCTCCTGCTCCACCGGGACGACGTCGGAGTGCCCGAGCAGCAGCAGCGGCTTGGCGGTCGACGACGTGCCCTTGATGCGGGCGATCAGGTGGACGTTGTAGGGCTGCGGGGTCGGGATGATCTCGGCCGGCACGCCGGCGGCGTCCCAGACGCCCTTGAGCCACTCGGCGTGGGCACGGGTCTTGCCGCCCTTGCCGAAGTTCTGCGTGTCGAAGGAGATCATCTTCTGCAGCATCCCCAACGGGTCGCCGCCGGCGGCAGCGGCGGCTCGGGCAGATGCGGGCGCCCCCGCCGGCGCTGACCCGGGAGCGGCGCTCGCCGGCGTGCTGCCGCGCAGGAAGCTGGCGCTGCCGACGCCGGCGGCGGTGAGGGCGGCGACGCCACCCACCCGTGTGACGAAGGCGCGGCGGTCGAGCCCGGTGGGCACGGGGGTGGACGAGGGGTCGGCGGTGGGCGAGGGGTCAGGCGAAGGGGTGGACGCAGGGGTCGGTGGGGTCATGGGGGGGTTCCTCGATTCACGACGGTGTGATGCGTGGACCCTCCCCACCTTCGTCCGGTATGTCGTGAATGTCCTGCCGGACCTCCTCGCCGTCGCCCAGCGGTGGAAGCGCGGGGACGAGCGGCACGGACTCGACGTCGATGCCGTCCTCTACTGATGTATGGCGTAGGCCGTAGAAAGCGCCATACGAGTGCATCGAGGGCGACACGATGTACGCGTATCCGCACCTCTCGGGATATCGCTAGACGGACCCATACCCTGCGATCGTGGACCCGATCCGTAACCCCTACGCCCCCGGCGCCGGCCAGCGACCGCCCGAGCTCGCGGGGCGCGACGAGCAGCTCCAGGCGTTCGACATCGTGCTGGAGCGCATCGCTCGCGGCCGCCCCGAGCGGTCCATCGTCCTGACGGGGCTGCGCGGCGTGGGGAAGACGGTGCTGCTCAACGCCCTGCGATCTGCGGCGGTCCGCGCCCACTGGGGGACCGGCAAGCTCGAGGCCCGCCCCGACCAAGGCCTGCGCCGCCCGCTCTCCGCGGCGCTGCACGTCGCGGTCCGCGAGCTCGGCCACCCGCAGGGCGACGACGTCGACCACGTGCTCGGCGTCATCAAGGCGTTCGCCCAGCGCGACGCCGCCCCCGGCGCCAAGCTGCGCGAGAAGTGGAACCCCGGCATCGACGCCCCCGCGGTCACCGGTCGCGCCGACTCCGGCGACATCGAGATCGACCTCGTCGAGCTGCTCACCGACGTGGGTGGGCTGGCCGCCGACGTCGGCAAGGGCGTCGCCGTCTTCGTCGACGAGATGCAGGACCTCTCGCCCGAGGACGTCTCCGCGGTCTGCGCCGCCTGCCACGAGATCTCGCAGTCCGGCCTGCCCGTCATCGTCGTCGGCGCCGGCCTGCCGCACCTGCCAGCAGTGCTCTCGGCGTCGAAGTCATACTCCGAGCGGCTCTTCCGCTACCAGCGCATCGACCGCCTCGACCGCACCGCCGCCGACCTGGCCCTGGTCGCTCCGGCGCAGGACGAGGGCGCGGAGTTCACGCCCGAGGCGCTCGCGGCGATGTATGCAGCCACGGCCGGGTACCCGTACTTCGTCCAGGCGTACGGCAAGGTCGCCTGGGACGTGGCCCCGCGCACGCCCATCACCGAGGACGACGTCAAGGTCGCCGCCCCGGAGGCGGAGGCGGAGCTTGCCGTCGGGTTCTTCGGCTCCAGGTTCGAGCGGGCGACGCCGGCCGAGCGCGAGTACCTGCGCGCCATGGCGGACGCCGCGGTCGCCATGGTCGAGTCGGGCGAGGAGGTCGACGAGACCGAGTCGGTGCCGACCTCGGCCGTCGCCACGCTGCTCGACCGCAAGCCGCAGTCGCTGTCACCCGCCCGCGACGCCCTGCTCAAGAAGGGCCTCATCTACTCGGGCGAGCGCGGCCGGATCGCGTTCACCGTGCCGCACTTCGGCCGCTACCTGCGCGCCACCGGCTGAGGCCCACCAACCGTATGGCGCGCGTGACGGGTCCGGGGGACGGGCTCGTCCTCGAGTCCGAGCGCCTCGTGCTGCGGTCTTGGCGGCCGGGTGAGGGGGTCGTCCAGCACCAGCTGTGGAGCGAGCGCGACGACCGCGTGCCCCCGCACCGCCGCATCGACCGCGCGGGCCACCCAACGGTTCAGGAGCTCGAGGAGTCGATCCGCACCGCGCCGCCGCCGTCGTCGACCGGCCTGCTGGCCGTCGAGCGCAGGGTCGAGGGCGACGTCATCGGCTGCTGCGGACTCGTCGACAGCGGACGCGGCGCCGACGGCGAGCCCGAGCTGGCGTTCGAGCTGCTCCGCCGCGCCTGGGGGCAGGGCTATGCCACCGAGGCGTCCGAGGCGGTGATCGACTGGGCCAGGTCGTCCGGGCACCAGCGGCTGTGGGCAACGGTCTGGGACTGGAACATCGCGTCGCGCCGGGTGCTGGCCAAGCTCGGCTTCGTCGAGTCCGGTCGGATCGAAGTGGACCCGGTCCACGGCACGACGCTGTTCACGACCCGGCGGCTCTGACCTGGGGCATCGCCGCGTGGGCCACGGTCATCGCCCCACGCAGCACGAGCCGCCCCGCCCTCAGGCCTAGCCGACCTCGCGGGCCTCGAGGTCGAGCAGGAAGCGCTTGGCCTCCAGCCCGCCGGCGTACCCGGTCAGCGCGCCGTTCGAGGCGACGACCCGGTGGCACGGCAGCACGACGCAGAGCGGGTTCGCGCCCAGCGCCGCGCCCACCGCGCGGGCAGCCGAGGGGCGCTCCACGAGCCGCGCCAGCTCGCCGTACGTCGCCCGGTGGCCGTACGTGACCGCGGAGGCGAGGCGTGGCAGCACGACCCGCTGGAAGTCGGAGGCGAGGGCGAGGTCGGTGGGCAGCGTGAAGGCGTGCAGGCGCCCGGCGAGGAACTCCTCGAGCTGGCGCCGCGCCTCGTCGAGCTCGCGTGGCTGGCGCAGGATCCGCGGTGAGACCTTGAGGCTGAGGCGCGTCAGGACGGTCGCCTCGACGTCGGGGGAGGGGACGAACGTCGAGGCAACCAGTGCACCAGCGGCATTGCGGGCCAACAGCATCCGGCCCACCGCGGTGTCTTCGATGACGTAGCTGACGTCCGAGGGCTCGAGGGTGGGTGGCTGGATCCCGCGCGGATCGAACCGGCCCAGCGGCGCGAGCGTCGCAGCGGTCTCGAGCTCCTCGGGAGCAGGCGTCATACGGCTCATGGCAGGTCCTTCCGCAGGGTGGCGAGCGCGTCGCTCACCAGGCGCCGGCTCATGGTCGGCGAGCAGCCGAGGGCGGCGGCGATGGTCGGGTGGTCGAGGTCGACGACGTACTTGAGGACGACGGCCTCGCGCTGTCGCGGGGGCAGGGCGTGGACCGCCGACCACAGGGGCGCGTCGGGCAGGTCGGCATCGGCACCCGAGACCGCCGGCTCACGGGTGGCCAGCGCCGCCGGGTCGTCGTGCGGCACGGCACGCCGGGCGCGCCCGCGATGGGCGTCCATGGCGCAACGGTGGGTGATGGTGAGCAGCCAGCCGCGCAGGTTGGCGGTCGAGCGCAGCGACGGGTATGCCGCGAGCGCCTGGGTCCACGCCTGTTGCGCGACGTCGTCGCCGTCGACCGGTCCGGCGAGCGCGTGGGCGAGGCGGGCCACGTCGCGCCAGTGGGCGTCGACGAGGAGCTGGAAGGCGGGGAGCTGCACACCCATCGAACGCGGCACCCCCTCTGCGTGTGAGTCGGCGCGCCGCGCGGTGCCCCGGGCGGCCGGCGGTGTCCGATATGGAACCATGGTGCCGTGCCTGACGAAGCCGTCTCCGTGCGGCCCGGTGCCGTGCCACGACGCGGCCCGCTGGTGATCGCCCACCGCGGCTCCAGCCTCGCGGAGCCCGAGCACACCCTCAAGGCCTACCGCCGGGCCATCGAGGAGGGGGCCGACGCCCTCGAGTGCGACGTCCGGCTCACCGCCGACTCCCACCTCGTGTGCGTCCACGACCGCCGCGTCAACCGCACCTCCAACGGCCGGGGCAGCGTCTCGACGCTGGAGCTGGCCGAGCTCGAGGGCATGGACTGGGGCTCGTGGAAGCAGGCGCACGGCGAGGACCTGGAGCTCCCGGACCGCGACCGCAACCGGCTCCTCACCCTGCGCAGCCTGCTCACCACGGTGACCGCCTCGGAGCGGCCCATCGGGCTCGCCATCGAGACCAAGCACCCCACGCGGTACGCCGGCCTCGTCGAGCGGCAGCTCGCCCGGGTGCTGGCCGACTTCGACCTCGACGGGCCGCAGCGACCCGGCCACCACTGGGTGCGGGTGATGTCGTTCTCCCAGCTCGCCGTCCAGCGGATGCGCCAGCTCTGCCCCGACGTTCCGGCCGTCTACCTCATCGAGGAGTCGGTGCCGCTGCGGTTCCGCGACGGGTCGCTGCCGCGCGGCATCCACACCGTCGGGCTCGACGTCCAGATCGTGCGCCGATGGCCGGAGACCGTGGCGCGACAGCACCGCCGGGGCCACGAGGTCTACGTCTGGACGGTCGACGAACCCGCCGACGTGCAGCTCTGCCTCGAGCTCGGCGTCGACGCCATCATCAGCAACCACCCGAGCGCAGTCCTCGACGCCCTGCGCACGACTCGGTAGTCTCCGTCCCAATTCTCCCGCGACGATGGGATCTGGCAACGGCATGAGAGCACCACAACCCGACCGCGCCATGCGGTCCGTGCCGTCGTCTCCCCGCAGGAGCAGTGACTCCGCCCGCACCATCCGGGTGCCGTGGCGCGCCACCAGCGTCTCCAAGGTGCGCCGCACGCTGGTCGAGGACCTCGAGTCCCGTGACGTGCCGACGGTGGTCGTCGACGAGGCCGAGATCGTGGTGTCCGAGCTGGTGTCCAACGCGATCCGTCACGCCCGCGCGCTGTCCGACGGCAACCTGCGGGTCCACTGGAAGGTCAAGGCCGGCGTGGTGGAGGTGGAGGTCACCGACGGCGGCAGCGAGAGCAGCCCCCGGCCCGCCCCCCGCACCATCTGGGCGCCCTCGGGCCGGGGCCTGCGGATCGTCCGCTCGCTCGCCCACGAGTGGGGCGTCACCGAGGACCGCAACGGCACGACCGTGTGGGCGTCGCTCGGCGGCCCCTCGCGCCGCCGCAGCCACTGACTGCCGCCCGCGGGGGCCCACTAGGGTTTGCGCCATGGGTAAGGCATCGCGGCGCCGCAGGACCGGCGCAGACCAGGGCTCCACCGACACCAGGCGCACGAGGGTCGAGCCGGCTCCCTTCGTCGCGCGCCCGTTCCAGGGCCTGCCCAACGAGACGGACTGGGTCGCGATGCGCGAGATCCTCCCCGCCGCCACGGCCACCATCGCCTTCGCCGACGGCAAGGCTCCCGAGTCCTCGCCGACCGAGGTCACCGTGGCGACCGTGCTGCCGATGGCCTGGCCGGGCCTGCACCGCGCCGACGGCACCGTCTTCCTCGGCACCCAGTCCGGCTCGGTGTCGGGCGACGCCTCGCGTGACCTCGCCACCAGCCTGCTCGCGGCCGCCTCTGCGGAGCAGGGCACCCCGATCGCCTCGACGCCTGCCTCGACCGTCGAGACGCCGCGGCTGCAGGACCTGCTCGACACGACGAGGCCCTTCGAGGTCACCGTGCACGAGGGCTTCGACTTCTGGGTCGGCGACAGCGAGCTCGACGACGACGCCAAGGCGTCGCTGGAGCGGGCCAACGAGTCGGTCATCCCCACGACCAAGATGGACGCCGCGCCTTCCGCGTACTGGTGCCGCATCGGCGAGCGCACGCACATCCGCCTCGTGCTGCCCGAGGACGAGGACGTCGCCACCGACGCCCTGTCGCGGCTGCACGCCGGCGGCGAGAGCGGCCTCGGCGGCGAGACGCGCCTCCTCGGCGCCTTCCGCGCCTGTGGGCTCCTCGTCCCCGTCTGGGACCTCGACCCGGAGCTGACCGCGGCCGACTACGAGTCCGAGCTCGCCTCCTTCATGACGCGGTACGCCGTGGCGGTCGAGTCGACCGAGCCGCTCACCGCCGACGAGCGGCGCGCGAAGTCGGGCCTGCTCAGCCGCCAGGTCACCCTCCGCTGACATGACCTCCACGGAGCTCGTATGACGTCCGCGGACGGGCGCCGCGTGGGCGTCGCCGCGGTGCTCCCGGCCAAGGACGAGGCGGAGCGGATCGCCGCGACGGTGACCGCCGTGCGCGCCATACCCGGCGTGGACCTGGTCGTGGTCGTGGACGACGGCAGCTCCGACGACACCGCCGAGCTGGCGCGGGAGGCCGGCGCCGAGGTCGCCCGGCACGCCCGCAACCGCGGCAAGGCCGCCGCCATGACGACCGGTGCGGCGCACGTCGCCCGGCACGAGGCGGTCGAGCGCGGGGCCGACGCCACGCTTCCGGCGCGCCCGCTGCTGTTCGTCGACGGCGACCTCGAGGCCTCCGCCGCCAACGTCGCCGGCCTCGTGCCGCCCGTCCTCGAGGGCCGCGCCGACATGACCATCGCCACCTTGCCGCCGCAGAAGACGGCCGGCGGCGGACGTGGGTTCGTGGTCCGGCTGGCGCGCAAGGGGATCGCCGACCTCACCGGCTTCGAGGCCGTGCAGCCGCTGTCGGGGATGCGCTGCATCACGCGCGAGGCGTTCGACGCGGCGACCCCGCTGGCCCGCGGTTGGGGCGTCGAGGTCGGGCTCACCGTCGACGTGCTGCTCGCCGGGATGCGCGTCGAGGAGGTGCCCTGCGACCTGCACCACCGGGTCAGCGGGAGCGACTGGCGCGGGCAGCTGCACCGGGCCCGCCAGTACCGCGACGTGGCCCTCGCCCTGGCGCGTCGGCGCGCGCGGCGCGGCCTGCGCTGACCAGACTGCACCCCATGGGGGCCTCGGTGCGGACACGGCTGGGGACGGCCGGCACCGCCGCGTCGTTCGTCCTGCTGCTCCTCGTCGGCGTCGCCGGCACCAACGCCGCCCGCCCGGGTCTCGGCCCGCGGGGCTGGGCCCCGGGCGACCTCGGCTGGCACCTGACCTCCGCGGTGGTCACGGGCCTGCTGTGGGCGGCATACGTCGTGGGTGCGTTCGGGGTGCTCGGCCGCTTGCGCGAGGCCGGTCGCGGACCGGGTACGGCCGTCGCTGTGGGCCGGGCGGCAGCCTTCCTGCGGGAGTGGCGGGTGCCGCTCCTGCTGGGGGTGGCGGCGCTGCTCACCGCGCCGTTCGGGTCGGCCGACCACACCAACTACGCGGCGTACGGTCGCATCGCCGCGGGTGGGGGCGACCCGTACCTCACGCCGCCGGACCAGTGGGCGGCCGGCGACCCGGTGACGAGCCGGGTGGAGCCTCCGTGGACGCACACGGTGAGCATCTACGGACCGTTCGCCACGGCCCTGCAGGCGCTGACGTCGCTCGTCGGTGGCGACAACCTGCGCCAGACCGTCTGGGCCTGGCAGGTGCTCGTCGTGGTGGCCTGGCTCGCGGTGCGGCTACTCCTGCGACGGGCCGGGGCCGACCGGCAGCGGGTCGACACCCTGTGGACCCTCAACCCGCTGGTGTTCGGCATCGGCGTCCTCGGCGCGCACGTCGACCTGGTCGCCGGGGCCCTGGTGCTCGCCGCGCTCGTCGTCGCCTCACGCAGCCCTGTGGTCGCCGGGCTGGTCGGTGGGCTGGCGGTCTCGACCAAGGTCACCTGCGGCGTGGCCGGCGTCGCGCTGCTGCTCGCGTGGTGGGTGCACGAGCGGGGTTCCTTCGTGCGACGAACGGTCCAGGTCGTCGTCGCCGCCCTGCTCGTCGCGGTGCCGCTGCACGTCTGGGCGGGGCCTCACGTCTTCGACCAGCTCGACCGGGCCCGACGCTCGATCTCGCTGGCCACGCCGTGGCGGCTGCTGTTCGAGTGGCTCGCGGGCGGACCCCTGGCCGCGTCGACCGCCCGCACGGTCATCACCGCACTGTCCGTGGTCCTGGCCGTCGGCCTGGTCGTCGTCCTCACCCGCCTGACCCGCGACTCCGCGGCCCTCGCCGTGACGGCGCCCGGGCAGGCACACCTCGTGACCACGGTGGCGGCGGCGCGGTGGCTGGTGGTCCTCAGCGCCGCGTACACGCTGGCGGCGCCGTACTCGCTGCCCTGGTACGACCTGCTCACCTGGGTGGCGCTGCCCCTGCTGGCACCCGGCGTCCTCGACGTCGCGCTGCTGGTGCGGCTCGCGACGATGGGCGTCGCCTACGTGCCGGGCCGGGTGGTCGGCATGACACCCTCGGTCGAGCGGCTCACCCTCGGCGTACGCCGCCGGGTCGCCCCGTGGCTCGTCCTCGGGGTCTGGGGGTGGCTCAGCCTCGCCGCTTCGCGCGGGTGGTCGCGCCGGCGCGAGCCTCGTCCTCCAGCACCCTGACGCTGACGGCGATGATCAGCGGCACCGCGATGATGGCGCCGTTGGCAGGGATCGCCACGCCGGAGTCGTTGATGGCGAAGCCGATGGTGAGCATCACGAGCAGCGCGATGAGCCCGGGTCGCAGCGTCGGGCACGCCTCGTACGACCGCTCCAGCGCCCGGGAGCCCCACGAGGTGGGCCGGGCGAGGATGTAGATGACGAAGACCAGCGCGATGGGGACGAGCAGCGCGAGGCGGTAGTTGCCGAACAGGATCGTGATGTTCTGCTCGAGCTTGCGGACGACGATGTCCCACGCGCCGCCGGTGAACAGCGACTCGAAGAACCGCCCGAGGTGGGACTGGTCGTCGGTGGGACGCAGCGAGTCGAGGAACCCCACGAGCAGGAACAGCCCCACGGTCACCCCGGCGATGATCGCGCCGCGACGCCAGGTCACGCGGATGCCGAGGATCGCGAGCACGAGGTAGGCCAGCGCCGGCAACAGCGCGGGCGGACCACCGCCGTCGGCGCCCCAGACCGGGGACCCGTCGACGACGACCGCAGCGAGGCCGATGACCAGCACCGCCAGGGCCGCCCGGCGCGGCTGGCCGCGCTTGACGTAGTAGCCCGACGCCGCGATGCACAGCAGGATCGCGGAGGTGGCGAAGAGCGCGAAGGTGACGTTGCCCATGCCGTAGAACCGGCCGCCCACCACGGGCTGCAGCCCCATGAGTGAGGAGATCTGCAGGCGCCCGCCCAGGATGATGTCGATGCCGAGGACGAGCAGGGTCGCCAGCGAGACGGCGGCCAGCGGCCCGGTGAGGCGGCCGCCCCACGGGCCCAGGAACGCGATGGCCGACAGGACCGCCACGAACAGCCCGACCGAGCCGACGATCGCCAGCATCGGCACGGGGGCCCGCCACCACGGGACGAGGTTGGCCAGGAACGTCGCGGCCGGCACCGTCGCGGCGACGACAGCCACGCGGCGCACGATGCGCAGCAGGCGCAGCCGCAGGTCGGTGGAGCCGAAGTCGCGGCGCCACACGATCGCCGCGAACAGGTAGATCGCGATCTGGGTGTAGACGACGCCGTTGAAGAACGGCGGCACGAGCGCGTGGACCTCGTGGCTGGCCTCGTCGAAGTCGATGAGTCCCCGCAGCCGGTCGCGCGCCGCCGACTCGGAGTTGTCGTCGGCCTCGCCGCGGTAGAGCGGCGAGCCGCCGAGGCCCGAGGGGACCGGGACAGCCGCGGCGTGCAGCAGCGTCACGGTGAGGTCGGCCGCCTGGACGAGCCCCGGCTGCTTGGTCGACTTGGAGTCGAGGGTGCCCGAGCCGAAGTGCGGGCCCTTCGCCGCGACCAACCGCAGCCGCTCGCTCGACCCGGCGTCGGAGAGGCTGGCGACGACGACGTCGGAACCGCTCGGGGCCGCCTTCAGCACCTCGCTGATGCGCTTGTCGATGACGGCCGCCTGGTCGGCGCGGCTGCCCGCGCTGGAACCCGAGCCGGCGCCGGCAACCTGGGGCTCGCCCGGCGGGAGGTCCGCGGGGTCGCGCAAAGAGCCCACGTCGACGAGCGTGACGCGGCAGCGGGAGAGCTCGCCGGTGAGCTGGGAGGCGTCGTACGCGGCATACCGCGGCACCGCTCCCGAGCTGTAGGCCGCGCCGACCCCGGCTCCGGGGCCCACGGCCTGGACGCACTGCCCGTTGGACGCGAGGGTCTCGCCGAGCGTGCCGAGGTGGGAGCCGAACCGCTTGGCGTCGGCGGCCTTGACGTAGTGGTCCCACCCGGGGACGACGCCGCTGTCCACGGTGGGCACGGGCGGGCACGGGTCGGTCGTCGTGCGGTTGCCGCCCTTGCCGGTGCCGGCCGCGGCGGCCCGGTCGCCTGCCGACAGGCTGAGCCACCCGTCGATGGGGCAGGTGTTGGTGAACACCGAGCGCACCGACAGCGCCGCGGTGGAGCCGTCGCGCAGCAGCGACCACAGGGCCGGCGTGGCCTTGGCGTCGACGTCGCTCCAGGTGAGGCCGCCGGTGCCGACGAGGATCACCGGGTTGGGGCCGTCGGTGGCCGGGGCGGCCAGGGGAGCGCCCTCGACGACCGACGTGGCGGTGGATGGGGTCCGTGCCGAGGCCGAGGCCGACGTGGAGGCGGTCGACGCGGAGGCGCTCGTGCCCGGGGCGGTCGAGGACGTGGCGGCTGCGGTGCGGACGGTGGCGGGGAGGACGACAGCCGACAGGATGGCGAGCAGGCCGGCGAGACGGAGCAGGGCGCGGCGGGTCACCGGTACAGGCTACGGGTCGGCCGACGCGCAAGAATGGGCGCGTGACGACGACGACCCCGGCCACGGCGCCCCCAGGACGCCCGCCGCGACGCGTCGGCGCCGCCACCTCCCGCATCTCTGCCGCCGTCGCGCGGGCCACCCGGTGGACGGCCGCGCAGGTCAGTGGGTGGTCGAGCCGCTCGCGGTGGGCGCTCGCGGTCTTCATCGTCCTGGCCGGGGCCTCGATCCCGGTGCTGCGCTACCTCGTCTTCTGGCCGCTGGACCAGTGGCAGGTCGACGTCGAGGTCTACCGCGAGGCCGGTGTCTCGATCCTCACCGGACGGCCCATCTACTCGGCGATGACCGAGGCCCCCCAGCTGCTGCCCTTCACCTACCCGCCGTTCGCCGCGGTGATCGCGGTGCCGCTGGCGCTGCTGCCGTTCGGGGCGGTCGGGTGGCTCTGGACCGCCGCCCAGGTCGCGGCCACCACGGCCATCGTCTGGTACGCCGGGTGGCGGCTCATCCACCGCACCGGCCCGCTGGCGCCGGTCACCCTGGCCCTGCTGACCGTGCCGATGCTCTGGCTGCACCCGGTCTCCGACGGCCTGCGGTTCGGCCAGGTCAACGCCTTCATGGTCCTGGCCTGCCTCATGGACCTGCGCCGTCCGCGCCCCGGCGTGCTGCGCCGCATCCCTCCGGGCGTCCTGGTCGGGCTCGCCATGTCGATCAAGCTCACCCCCGGCGTCTTCGTCGTCCACTACCTCCTGAACAAGCGGTGGAAGGAGGCCGCGACCGCGGTCGGCACCGCCGTCGCCGTCACCGTCGGGGCGTGGCTGCTGCTGCCCGAGGCGTCGTTCGCGTTCTGGGGCGGGGCG
Organism: Pedococcus sp. 2YAF34; assembly: GCF_052114585.1. NCBI lineage: Bacteria > Bacillati > Actinomycetota > Actinomycetes > Micrococcales > Intrasporangiaceae > Pedococcus > Pedococcus sp. 2YAF34. Next base: position 77,363 of record NZ_JBFRFA010000002.1, on the reverse strand, counting down.
CTGCAGGACCCCACCCGGCTCGGGCCCAACGCCGGCACCTCCAACCAGAGCATCCGCGGGTTCCTCCTGCGCGTAGGGCCTGACGGGTTCGCCGGCAACGTGCTCTGGCTGGTCCTGGTCGCCGTCGTCGGGGTCGTCGGCTACGCCCTCGCGCGCCGGGCCCACCGGGCGGGTGACTCGATCAGCGAGGTCGCCGCCGTCGGCCTCATGGCGGTCCTGCTCTCGCCGGTGGCGTGGATCCACCACCTGCACTGGATGGTTGTCGTCGTCCTGGCGGTCCTCGGCGCCGACCCGTGGCGCGACCGTCGCCGGCTCGTCGCAGCGGCCGTCGTCACCGGCTTCTTCCTGTGCCGCATGCCCTGGTGGGGCATCTCGTGGCTCAGCCACCCGCACTGGCCCCAGTGGCCGGGACGGATCCTGCAGAACGCCGACACCTTCGGGTCGCTGCTCGCGCTCGGGCTGCTCTGGTGGGCGCTGCACCTGCCCGAGGCGGTACGGCGCGCGGAGGCGCCGGGCGTCGAGCCCACCGAGGTCGGGGCGGCCGAGCGGTGAGGGTCGCCGTCCTCGACGACCACCAGTCGGCGTTCGGTCAGCTCGACGCGGCTCGACGCCTCCACGGCCACGAGGTGGTCACGTTCGGCGACCCGGTCACCGGGGACGCCCTGGTGGAGCGGCTCGACGGCTTCGACGCGGTCGTCCTGCTCCAGCAGCGCACCGCGCTGCCCGCTGAGGTCGTCGCACGGCTGCGGACGGTCCGGCTCGTCAGCCAGACGGGTCGCAACACCGGACACCTCGACCTCGCCGCGCTCGCGGCCCGCCGCATCACGGTCTGCGCCGGTGGCGCAGGGTCACCCGCCGCGACGGCAGAGCTCACCTGGGGGCTCGTCCTCTCCGCGCTGCGCCACCTGCCCGCCGAGGTGGCCCGGCTGCGCGACGGGCAGTGGCAGGGCTCGGTCGGGACGTCGGTGGCCGGCCGGGTGCTGGGCGTCTACGGGTACGGCCGCATCGGCAGCAGGGTGGCTGCGATCGGCCGGGCCTTCGACATGCGGGTGGTCTGCTGGGGCCGATCGGGTTCGCAGGACCGGGCGCGCGAGGCCGGGTACGAGGTCGCGAGCAGCCGGGAGGCGTTCTTCGCCGGGGCCGACGTGCTGTGCGTGCACCTGCCGCTCAACGCCGGGACCCGGGGCATCGTCACGGCCGCGGACCTGTCCCTGATGAAGCCGGGGGCGCTCTTCGTCAACACCTCGCGCGCGGGACTGGTGGAGCCCGGTGCACTGGCCGCCGCCGTCGCCGCGGGCCGACCCGGTCGCGCCGCCGTCGACGTCTTCGACACCGAGCCGGTGCTCGACGCCGCCGACCCGCTGCTGGCCCTGCCCGGTGTCACCGCGACGCCACACCTCGGCTACGTCACGTGGGACGTACTCGAGAGCCTCTACGGCACCGCGGTCGACCAGGTGCTCGCGTTCGCCGCCGGCGACCCCGTCAACGTCGTCGGGTGACCGGTACGCACGGACGACCCGCTTCAGCGGTGGAAGACGCCGATGATCTCGAGCGCCGTCACCAGCGCGAGCAGCAGGCAGACCGTGCCGCCGACGCGACGGATGGTCGCGAGCTTCACGCGTGAGAGCAGGACCCGGCCGAGGATGGTCGCGAGCCCGGAGATCACGACCAGCGCGAGGAACGCGCCGAGGAACACCGACAGCGGCTCGTGGTAGCGCAGCACCAGGGTCGCGGTGAGGATCTGCGACAGGTCGCCCCACTCGGCGAGGAACAGCACCCCGAACGACACCCCGATGGCCTTGAGCCCTACGGCCGTGGCAGCGCCCTTGTGGGAGAACTCCTCCTCCGCCTCGGCCTCCTCATCGTCGGCCTTGGACGCCCCGCGCAGCAGCAGCACGCCGCCGACGAGGAACATCACCGCCGCGAAGATCTCGACCGGGCGCTTCGGCAGCTGGGCGAGGAGTCCACCCACCGAGACCGCCACGAGCGTCTGCACGAGGAACGCCAGCGACACCCCGATCCACACGAACAGCGGCCGGAACCGCGTGGCGAGCACGAGGGTGGCGATGAAGGTCTTGTCCGGGAGCTCCACGAGGAAGATCGCGCCGAAGACGATGGCGACGGTGAGCAGGCTGAGTTCCATAGGGCGTCGACTGTATCGGCGTGCCCCCAATACGCTTCCGGGGTGTCCGACACCGCCGTGGCCCTGACCGCCCTCGTCGTCGCGGCGCTCGCGCTGGCGGTCGCCGCGTGGGCCGTCGCGCAGGCGGCGCAGGTGCGCGGCCGCCTGCGGCACGTCGAGTCGCAGCGACCGGTGGGTGCAGGTGACCTCGCGGCCCTGCGGTCCGACATCGCCCAAGCGCTGCGGCACGTGGCCGTGGTGCGCTACGACGCGTTCGGCGACATGGGTGGGCGGCTGTCGTTCAGCGCGGCGGTGGTCGACGACCGCGGTGACGGCCTGGTGTTCTCCTCCATCCACGCACGTGGCGAGTCCCGCACCTACGCCAAGGGTGTCGTCGGCGGCGGCTCCGACGCGACCCTGACCCCCGAGGAGCAGCAGGCCCTCGCCGCCGCCCGCACCGGACACCAGAAGGCGTGACACCCGTGAGCACCCCGACCTCCCCCGCCCCCGCCCGGTACGCCTACCTCGGACCGGCCGGCACCTTCACCCAGATGGCCCTCGACGCCTGGGAGCCGTCGGCCGGGGCCGAGCAACGGCCCTGCGGCTCGGTCGACGCCGCCCTGGCCCTGCTGCGTGCCGGTGAGGTCGACGGCGCCATGGTGCCGATCGAGAACTCCGTCGAGGGCGGCGTGAGCGCCACGCTCGACGCCCTCGCCAGCGGCGACCCCCTCGTCGTGGTCGCCGAGGTGCTCGTCCCCATCACGTTCGTGCTCGCGGCCCGACCGGGTACGCCGCTGGAGCAGGTCCGCGCGGTCGGCACCCACAGCCACGCGTGGGCGCAGGTCCGCGGCTGGATGGACGCGCACCTCGGCGGCGCGACCTACGTCCCCACCCTGTCGACCGCTGCTGCGGCGGCGGGGCTGGCGGGGGACGGCCCGGGTACGGCGGGTGAGCAGGCGGCATACCAGGCGGCGGTCTGCGCCCCGGTCGCCGCCACTAACCACGGGCTGGAGGTGCTCGCCGAGGACATCGGCGACAACGCCGCGGCGGTCACGCGGTTCGTGCTCGTGGCGCGGCCAGGGCGGCTGCCCGACCGCACGGGGGCGGACAAGACGACGCTGGTGCTGTTCCAGCGCGACGACCACGCCGGTGGGCTGCTCGAGCTGCTGGAGCAGCTCGCGGTGCGCGGCATCAACATGTCCCGGCTGGAGTCACGCCCCACCAAGGCCTCGATGGGCAGCTACTGCTTCTCCGTCGACATCGAGGGACACGTGCTCGACGAGCGGGTCGGCGAGGCTCTGCTCGGGCTCAAGCGGGTCTGCGCCGAGGTGCGGTTCCTCGGCAGCTACCCGGCGGCCCACGGCACCGCGGTCCGGGTCACCCCCCACACCACCGACGACGCCTTCGCCGAGGCCCGCGCCTGGCTCCGCTCCCTCCGCACCTGACCGGCGCCGGACGACCCGCGCCTGACGCTCCTGGCGACCCGACTCGCCCGCCGACCTCCACCCCGCCCCATCCCCGCAAAGCGGGTGTCCTTCCGGGACACCTGCACAAATAGGTCCCGGATTGCCGAACGACACCCGCTTTGCCGGGGCGAGGGGCGAGGGGTGCGGCGGCGCGGCGGTGCGGCGGCGAGGGGTATGGCGTGGGGCCGGCTACTTCTCGCGCCAGGCGCGTTCGAACGGCAGGCGCCAGGCGTGCGGTGCGACGAGCTGGTGGATGGCGTTCGGGCCCCAGGTGCCCGGCGGGTAGGACTTGACCTCGGGCGGGTTGGCCAGCAGCGGCGCCGACCGCTCCCACAGCGACTCGATGCCCTCGGCCGTCGTGAACAGCGTGTGGTCGCCGCGCATGGCGTCGAGGATCAGCCGCTCGTACGCCTCGAGGACGTCGCCGGCGCGCTCGGTCTCCTGCGTGGAGAACTGCATCGACAGCTTCTCCAGGCGCATGCCGGGGCCGGGGCGCTTGCCGTAGAACGAGAGCGACACCTTGGACTCGTCGGCGAGGTCGAAGGTCAGGTGGTCCGGGCCCGCGTTGCCGACCCCCGAGTGCGCCGGGAACATCGACCGGGGCGCCTCCTTGAACGCGATCGAGATGATGCGTGCGCCCTCGGCCATCCGCTTGCCGGTGCGCAGGTAGAACGGCACGCCGGCCCACCGCCAGTTGTCGAGGCCGACCTTGAGCGCGATGAACGTCTCGGTGTCGGAGTCGCCCGGCACCCCCTCGAGGCTGGTGTAGCCGGTGAACTGCCCGCGCACGACGTCCTGCGGCTCGACGGGCAGCAGTGACCGGAAGACCTTGTTCTTCTCCTCCGAGATCGCCCGCGGCTCCAGCGCGGTCGGCGGCTCCATCGCCACGAACGCCATGACCTGGAACAGGTGCGTGACCACCATGTCCTTGTAGGCGCCGGTCGCCTCGTAGAAGCTGGCGCGCTCGTCGAGGCCGAGGGTCTCGGGGATGTCGATCTGCACGTGGTCGATGAAGTTGCGGTTCCAGATCGGCTCGAACAGCCCGTTGGCGAACCGGAACGCGAGGATGTTCTGGGCCGCCTCCTTGCCGAGGAAGTGGTCGATCCGGAAGATCTGGCTCTCGTCGAACGTCTCGTGCACCTGGCCGTTGAGAGCGATCGCGGTCTCGAGGTCCTCGCCGAACGGCTTCTCCATGACCACCCGCGACCGCTCGACGAGCTGCGCGTCCCGCAGGACCTGGATGACGGCGACCGCCGCGCGAGGTGGCACCGAGAGGTAGTGCAGCCGCAGGACGTCCGGCCCGAGCTCCTCCTCCGCGCGGTGCACCGCCTCCGCCAGGGGACCGGGGCCGGCCGACTGGGGGACGTAGACGAGGTGGTCGTCGAACCGGTCCCACTGCTCCGGGGTCAGCCGGTGGGTGCCGTAGTCCTCGACTGCCTTGCGCGCGAAGTCGCGGAACTCCGCGTCGGTCAGCTCCTCCAGAGAGGTCCCGACGACGCGTATCGCGGGGGCGAGCTCGGAGGCGGCGAGGTGGGCCAGTGCGGGCAGCAGCTTGCGCCGGGCGAGGTCGCCGGTCGCCCCGAAGATGACGACGACATGGGGCTCGGCGCGTTCGAGCGCTGCCCGTGAGGCCCGCGCGTCCGCGGCTGCCGGGTAGGAGATCGTCTGGGCGCGGTGCGCAGTCGGCTCGGGCACGAGCCGACTATCCCACCGGGACCGGGGCCGTGCACCCGGGTCGTCGGAGCCAGGCGGGCGCGGCCGCCGCCCGGGTCGTCGGACTCAGGCGACGGCAGCGGCCACGCGCTGGGCGGCCTTCTCGCGGCGGGTCGCCTTCCACCAGTGGTAGGCGAGCAGGGCGCAGACGACGCCGTTGAGCATGCCGGCGACGACGTCGGAGATGTGGTGGGCGCCGCGGTAGAGACGGGCGAGCCCGACCAGCACGGGCAGGACACCACAGACGGTCATCACGAGACGGCGCAGGCCGTCGCGCTCGATACGGGTGGCGGCCATGAGCAGGAGCGAGAAGTAGAGCGCGGTCGAGGCGCCGGTGTGGCCGCTCGGGTAGCTCGAGGTGGGCGGCGACGCGTCCATGGGGATCGCCGGCGGGCGCTGGCGCCCCACGGCCATGGTCGCGAACAGGAAGATGGTGGCCTGCAACGAGATCGAGACCAGCGGCACGACCGACCAGCGCAGGTCACGGGTGCGCCACCACAGGATCGCCACCACGAGCAGGCAGACCCCGATGACGTACTCGGTGTTGCCGACGTGCGAGAACACTGTGCTGACGGGGTCGAGGGTGTCGGTCCGCGCGCGGTTGAAGTCAGCGGAGATGCGGTCCTCGTGGTGGTCGATCACGGACAGCGGCCCGGTGATGAGCAGTCCGAGCCCGACCACGACCGCCCAGACCCCTATGCCGGGGAGGACGGTCCGGGTGACGAGGTCGCGGCCTTCTTGCCAATGAATCCGAGCCATGAGGAGAACGTAATGCCCACACCCAGCACATATCCTGCAAGGACGTCGGAAGGGAAGTGCGCGCCGACCATGAGCCGGTCCAGCCCGACCACCAGGACGACCACCACGGCGACCGCGACCCCGACCCGGCGGCCGGTCGTCGTCAGCAGCGGCCAGAGCAGGAACACCATGACCGTGGCAACCACCGCGATGTTGAACGCGTGGCCGGAGGGGAACGAGTAGCCCGGCGCGTGCGAGATCGGGTCCTGCACGACCGGCCGAGCGCGGCCGACCAGCGACTTGGCCTGCAGGCCGACGTTCCAGGACACCATCATCGTGACGAACGCCCACAGCGCCCGGTTGCGCAGCCCCTTGCGCAGCCACGTCCACAGCGCGACCAGGGTGGCCAGGATGTAGACGACCCAGGGCTGGCTGACCGCCTGGATGAACAGGAACAGCCCCGACAGCCCGTGGTCGCGGGTCGCGGTCGTGGTCGCGCGGATCACGTCCTCGTCGAACCGGACCAGCGGGTCGAACTTCTGGCGCACCGCATACCCCAGGAGCAGCACGGGCAGGGTGAACAGGACCATGGCGACGACGCCGCGGGCCAGCCTAAAAGCGCGGCTGGGGCCGGGCCCCACGCGCCCGTCCCGGCTGGCCGTCGTCGCGCCCATCAGGCCGGCGACCCGACGCGGACGACCAGGGCGCCGGGCACGACCTCCGCGGCGATGGCCCGGGCCTTGCCGAGGGTGTCGCCGTCGATCTGGACCTCTTGCGGCCGGTCGGCGCGCACGCGGACCGTCTCGGAGGTGTGGTGGTCCACCCGCTCGTGGCCGGCCCGCTTCTTGGACGCGATGCGCGCAGCGACCGCGGCCCAGCCGACGACACCCTTCGGGGAGAGCACGACGGTGTCGAGCAGGCCGTCGTCGACCTCCGCCTCGGGCATGAGGACGAGGCCGCCGAGCAGCTTGCCGCAGTTGCCGATGACGACCGTGCGGGCGCGGCGGCTCAGCTCCTCCTGGTCGTCGAACTTCACGCGCACCTTGAACTGCGCGCCGCGCAGGTTCTTCGCGCCCGACACGACGTAGGCGGCGGGACCCACCTTGGCCTTGAGGCCCTCGGGGGCGTCGGCCATGATCGCGGCGTCGAAGCCGAGCCCGGCCATGACGAGGAAGATGTGCTGCGCGGGTCGCTCGTGCTCGCCGGACTGGTCGATGGTCAGGCGGCCGACGTCGACCCGCTTGTTCTGGCCCATGAGGGCGACCCGGAGCGCGTCACCGAGGTCGTCGACGGGCAGGTCGAGGTTGCGCGCCAGCAGGTTGCCGGTGCCGCCGGGCAGCAGCCCCATGGGGGTGTCGCTGCCGACGAGCGCCTCGGCGACCGCCCGGACCGTGCCGTCGCCGCCGAGCGGGCAGACGAGGTCGACGTCCTGCTCGAGCGCCTGACGGGTCTGGCCCTGGCCGACGTCCTTCTGCGTGGTCTCAAGGAACAGGGGGGTGGCCCAGCCGAGCGCCGCCGACTCCTCGGTGATCTGCCGCTTGACCGCGGCCAGGTCGTCGAACTTCGTCGGGTTGATGATGATCGCGGCGCGACGCGTGGGGGTCTCTGGCACGGTGCCCTCCGGGCGGAAGTCGTTGCGGTGCGGGCGGCGCCCCCACCGGCGTCCCCGATGGGCACCACCCGACCTGCTTCCGCGCATCCCCGCCCACCCGGCGACACCGAGAAGCAGGAGGACGACGAGGACGGCCACCACGAGGGCGACCCAACCGGAGTGTTCGTGGAGCACGGGGCGACGCTACAGGGCTGGTGGGCGGGCTGCCGTACTGTCGTCGACATGAGGGACGGAGCAGCCGACGCGGTGGTGCCGGACACCAAGGACTGGACCTGGACGCTCGAGCGGCCCTGCCCCGAGTGCGGGTTCGAGGCCGGCGCCGTCATCGCCCCCCAGGTCGCCGAGCAGGTGCTGTCGCTGACCGCCCCGTGGCGTGGCGTCCTCGAGCGCCCGGACACCGCGCGCCGCCCGCGGCCGGACGTGTGGTCGCCCCTGGAGTACGCCTGCCACGTGCGCGACGTGTGCCGGGTCTTCGAGGGCCGGGTGCGCCAGATGCTCGCCGAGGACGGGGCGCGGTTCGCCAACTGGGACCAGGACGAGGCTGCGGTGTCGGGGCGGTACGGCGAGCAGGACCCGGCCGTCGTCGCCGACGAGCTCGTGGTGGCCGCGGTCGCGACCTGCCGCACGTTCGAGGCGGTGGACGGCGACGCCTGGCAGCGGCGCGGCCTGCGCAGCAACGGCTCCGAGTTCACCGTGCTGACCCTCGGCCAGTACATGCTGCACGACCTCGCGCACCACCTCGTCGACGTCGGCGTCGTCCCCACCGCCGCAGGTCGCTGACCCGCGCTGACCACAGTCGGTCGCTGACCGCAGACGGTCGCTGACCACCGCGGGGCAGGGAGCGCGTCAGGCCTTCTGCGGGTGGCCGGTGAGCGCGGCCGCCCCGCCCATGACGAGGAAGATCGAGCCGGACACGTACTTCTGCCGCTCGACGGCCCGCGGGTGCCGCCCGAGCCACTGCCCGATGGTGCCGGCGCTCAGGGCGTAGAGGCTGTCGAACGCCGCCCCGATGACGACGAACACAGCGCCGAGCACGAGCACCTGCGACCAGATCGGCCCGGACTCGCGGTGCAGGAACTGCGGGAAGAACGCCACGAAGAAGACGGCCGTCTTGGGGTTGGAGATGCCGACGAGGAACGCGTCGCCGAACGCCCGGCGCGGGTTGGTGACCGGCACCCGGTCGAGGGCGAAGTGCCCCTTGCTGCGGAACTCGCGGACCGCCAGCCACAGCAGGTAGGCCGCGCCGGCGTACTTCACGACCGAGAAGGCCAGCACCGACGAGCTGATGACCGCGGACAGCCCGAACGCCGTCGCCACCACCATCAGCGCGGTCGCGGTCTCGATGCCGGCCATCGACGCGATCGCGAGCCGGCGGCTGCCGTGCCCGATGCCCCGCGAGATGAGGAAGAGCATCGCCGGCCCCGGCAGCAGGATGAGCGCGGTGGCGGCAAGGGCGAAGGCACCCAGGGTGGCAGCGGACGGCATACGGCAAGGATCGGGCCCGGCCGCCGCGGGAGGCAACGGGAAATCGACTGGTGGACGCTCGCTAGGCTGGCCCGCGTGATCGACATCAAGCTCCTGCGCGAGGACCCGGACCGCGTCCGCGCCTCGCAGCGCGCCCGTGGTGAGGACGAGGGGATCGTCGACGCGATCCTCGCTGCCGAGCAGACCCACCGCTCCTCCCTGACGGAGTTCGAGCAGCTGCGCGCCCAGCAGAAGTCGATGGGCAAGCAGGTCGCGCAGGCCCAGGGCGACGAGAAGCAGGCGCTGCTGGCGCAGACCAAGGACCTCGCGGCGCGGGTCAAGCAGCTGCAGGCCGACGCGGACGCCGCGCAAGCCTCGCTCGCCACCCTGATCCGCCAGGTCGGCAACGTCGTCGAGGACGGCGTGCCGGTCGGCGGCGAGGACGACTACACCGTGCTGGAGACGGTCGGGGAGATCCCCGAGTTCGACTTCGAGGCGAAGGACCACCTCGCGCTCGGGGAGTCGCTCGCGGCCATCGACATGGAGCGCGGCGCCAAGGTCGGCGGCTCGCGGTTCTACTTCCTCACCGGCGTCGGTGCGCGGCTCGAGCTGGCGCTGCTCAACATGGGCATCGCCCAGGCCGTCGAGCACGGGTTCACCCCGATGATCACGCCCACGCTCGTCAAGACCGACGTGATGGCCGGTGCCGGGTTCATCGACAAGCACGGCGAGGAGGTCTACCGGCTCGCCGACGACGACCTCTGGCTCACCGGCACCTCCGAGGTCGCCCTCGCCGGCTACCACGCCGACGAGATCCTCGACCTGTCCGGCGGCCCGAAGCGGTATGCCGGCTGGTCGGCCTGCTACCGCCGCGAGGCCGGGTCGCACGGCAAGGACACCCGCGGCATCATCCGCGTGCACCAGTTCCACAAGGTCGAGATGTTCACCTACTGCCGCGTCGAGGACGCCGCCGCCGAGCACCAGCGGCTGCTCGGCTGGGAGAAGGAGATGCTGGCCAAGATCGAGGTCCCCTACCGCGTGATCGACACCGCGGCCGGCGACCTCGGTGGCCCTGCGGCCCGCAAGTTCGACTGCGAGGCGTGGGTCCCGACGCAGGGCCGCTACCGCGAGCTCACCTCGACCTCCAACTGCACGACGTACCAGGCGCGGCGGCTCAACACGCGTGAGCGCGACCCGAACGGCCAGGGCACCCGCGCCGTCGCCACGCTCAACGGCACGCTCGCCACGACCCGCTGGATGGTCGCGATCCTCGAGAACCACCAGCAGGCCGACGGCTCGGTCGTCGTCCCCAAGGCGCTGCAGCCCTTCCTCGGCCTCGAGGTCCTGAAGCCGGTCTAGTCCACCGGGGGTGCTTCCGGACCGTCGCGGTTAGGTTGGACCGATGACCGAGCGACAGCTGCCCAAGTGGTCCGAGCTCAAGCCGCTGCTGCGGCCCAAGCCGATCGAGCTCGACGCCAGGAAGCGGCGCCTGGACGCCGCGCTCACCATCGCCGACCTGCGCGCGGTGGCCAAGCGGCGTACCCCCACGTCGGTCTTTGACTACACCGACGGCGCCGCCGAGGGCGAGATCAGCCTCCGTCGCGCCCGCCAGACCTTCGCCGGGCTCGAGTTCCACCCGGCGATCCTGCAGGACGTCTCCGCGATCGACCTCACGACCGACTTCCTCGGCAAGCCCTCCGCACTGCCGTTCTCGTTCGCCCCCACGGGTTTCACGCGGATGATGCAGCACGAGGGGGAGCGAGCGGTCGTGCGCGTCGCCGACCGCATCGGCATCCCCTACTCGCTCTCGACGATGGGCACGACCTCGATCGAGGACGTCGCCGCAGCCGCACCGGACGCCCGCAAGTGGTTCCAGCTCTACGTCTGGAAGGACCGCAGTGCGGGCGAGGAGCTCATGACGCGGGCCAAGGAGGCCGGGTACGAGGCGCTGGTCCTCACCGTCGACGTCCCGGTCGCGGGGGCCCGGCTGCGGGACACCCGCAACGGGTTCGCCATCCCGCCGGCCCTGACGGTGCGGACCGTCGCCGACGCGGCCCTGCACCCGAGCTGGTGGCTCAACCTGCTCACCACCGAGCCGCTGACCTTCGCCTCGCTCGCGTCGTGGGACGGCACCGTCGCCGAGCTGCTCAACACGCTCTTCGACCCGACCATGACCGTGGCCGACCTGGAGTGGGTGCGGTCCTACTGGGACGGTCCGCTCATCATCAAGGGCATCCAGACGGTCCACGACGCCAGGCTCGTCATGGACGCCGGGGTCGACGCGATCGTGCTGTCCAACCACGGTGGCCGGCAGCTCGACCGCGCGCCCGTGCCGCTGCGGCTGCTGCCCGTCGTCCGCGAGGCGCTCGGTGACGACGCGGAGATCATGCTCGACACGGGCGTGATGTCCGGCGCCGACGTCGTCGCCGCGGTCGCACTCGGAGCGAGCAGCGTCATGGTCGGCCGCGCCTACCTCTACGGGCTCATGGCCGGAGGCGAGGCCGGGGTGCAGCGCGCCGCCGACATCCTCGCCACCGAGGCTCGACGCACGATGGCGCTGCTCGGCGCGCGCCGGATCGCGGACCTCGGTCCGCAGCACGTGCGCCTTCCGTAGGCTCGGGCCCATGGCCCGCCCCCACCTCGTCGCGCTCGACGTCGACGGCACGACCATCAACCACGCCGGTGAGCTGTCCCTGGAGGTCCGGGCCGCGGTGAGGGCCGTGGTCGAGGCCGGCCACCACGTCATCATCGCGACCGGGCGGTCGATCCCCGCGACCACGTTCATCCTCGACGAGCTGGGCATCACCACCGGGTATGCCGTGTGCTCCAACGGGGCGGTCACCCTCGAGCTGGATCCCGCGGAGGACAAAGGGTTTCGCGTCGTCGAGGCCGTCACCTTCGACCCGGCGCCGGCCCTGACGCTGCTGCGCGACGAGTGGCCCGACGCCGTCATCGCGGTCGAGGACCTGGGCGTCGGGTTCAAGCTGAGCGCGCCGTTCCCCGACGGGGAGCTGCAGGGCGAGCTGCGGGTCGTGCCGTGGGAGGAGCTGGTCGCCGAACCCGTGACCCGTGTGACGTTCCGTTCACCCTCGGGTACCGCGGAGGACTTCCTCGAGCTGACCGAGCGCATCGGCCTGCACGGCGTGAACTACGCGGTGGGGTTCAGCGCCTGGCTCGACCTCAACCCCGAGGGCGTCTCCAAGGGCTCGGCGCTGGAGATCCTGCGCCGGCGGCTCGAGGTCGACCCGCGCCACACCGTCGCCGTCGGCGACCAGCGCAACGACCTTGAGATGCTCCAGTGGGCCGCCCGGGGCGTGGCGATGGGCAACGCCCCCGACGAGGTCAAGGCCGTCGCCGACGAGGTCACCCTCGACGTCGACGAGGACGGCCTCGTCCCCGTGCTCCTCTCCCTGCTCTGAGCCCGACCGGCGCCGACAGCCCCACTTCTGCCTTCACGCCAGTAGTGGTGGCACGTGCGGCCTCGGCGCCACCACTACTGGCAGCGGGTCTGTCGTGGTGGGTGCGGCGGGCCGCGGTCCGGGTCAGCGGGACTGGAGGGCGTCCAGGGCGACGGCCATCGCGAGACCGACGCGCCAGTCGAGCTGCCAGCCGTTGCTCGCCTGCGGCACGTGGATGTCGTAGCGGTCGCGCAGGGACCGCTTGCGCTCCGAGCTCAGCACCAGCGTGCCGTCGGGGGCGGTGAAGTCGAAGTGGAACAGGAACGGCAGCGGGATCTCGCCGACGTAGGGCACGAAGTCCCAGATGCGGCGCACGATCGCGACGTTCTTGTTGCGCTCGGTGCCGAACGCCTCGAGGCCGTCGGCCGAGCCGAGGTGCCACGAGGAGCGCAGCAGCGACTTGCCGAAGTCCTTGCGGAACCAGCCGATGGGTGCGCCCGCCGCGTCGAACACGTCATACGTCGCACCGAGGTCGATGCGCTGGCGGGCCTTGAAGGAGAAGACCGGCTGCTTGCGTGCCTCGTCGGCGTAGAAGGTCACCTGCTCCTTGAAGGCCATCCGCTTCTGCTGGGCGACGGCGACGACCGGGCCCTCGGCACCGGAGGCGTCGACGGTGCGGATCTCGTAGCGGTTCACCATCATGGTGATCTTCTGGCGCAGCGCGTAGCGCTCGGTCACGGCGGTCTGGCTCATGGCGGACAGTCTGCACGACCCGTCCGCACGACCCGGGAGGTCCGACCTGACATGCTGGGGCGCGCCATGGCTGACCTGAACATCACCTCGCCGTCCAACCCGAGGCTCAAGGCGCTCGCGTCCCTGCGACGGCGCCGCACCCGGGAGGAGACGGGGCGCACGCTCATCGAGGGCTACGAGGAGCTGGCCCTCGCCCTCGACGCCGGGGTGCTGCCCGAGGCCCTGTACTACTGCCCCGAGCTCATGCTCGAGCCCGAGAGCCAGCTGCGCGTCGTCGAGCAGGTGCGCCGGGCGGGCGTCGACACCGTGCAGGTCTCGCGCGGTCCGTTCGAGAAGACGGCCTACCGCGAGGGGCCTGACGGGTTCATCGCCGTGGTCCCGGCCGTCGCGCGCCGCTGCGCCGACCTCGCCGTCGGGGCGGACGCGCTCACCGTCCTGTGCCAGGGCGTGGAGAAGCCGGGCAACCTCGGGGCGATGCTGCGCACCGCCGACGCGGCGGGCGCCGAGGCGGTCATCGCCGCCGACCCCGTCACCGACTGGGGCAACCCCAACCTGGTGCGCGCCTCCAAGGGCACGGTGTTCTCGGTGCCGGTGGCCAGCGACTCGACCGCGGCGACGCTCGAGTGGCTCGACTCCTGTGGGATCGCGCTGGTCGCGACGACCCCGGACACCGACCTCGACTACACGGACGTCGACTACACCGGCCCCGTCGCCATCGCGGTGGGCGCCGAGAAGTACGGACTCACCGACGAGGTCCTCGAGCACGCCGCGCACCGGGTGCGAATCCCCATGGTGGGCAAGGCCAACTCGCTCAACGTCGCCACATCCGCGGCCATCGTCATCTACGAGGCGGTGCGCCAGCGCGGCGCGGCCCGCGCCCGGGCGTCACACTGACCACACCCGTGTCAGGAGCACTCCCCGGGGTGTGTCACGATGTCGGGTATGCGAGTTGACCATGTTTCGTATGCGGCTGAGCGCGACGGTTTGCAGGCCACTGCCGCTCGCCTGTCGAAGGTCATCGGGGTGGACGCAGTCGACGGGGGCATCCACCCCCGCTTCGGCACTCGCAACGTGATCCTCCCGCTGGCCCATGACCGCTATGTCGAGGTCGTCGAGGTGCTCGACCACCCGGCCTCCGACAAGGCGCCGTTCGGCCAGGCCGTCCGCGCCCGGTCCGAGGCCGGTGGGGGATGGCTCGGCTGGGTCGTCGCGGTCGACGACCTCGCCCCCTTCGAGCAGCGCATCGGCCGCGAGGCCGTGGTCGGCAACCGCCACCGCCCCGACGGGGTGGAGCTGCGCTGGCGCCAGCTCGGCGTCAAGGGCCTGATCTCCGACCCGCAGCTGCCCTTCTTCATCAAGTGGGACGACCCGAGCCTGCACCCCTCCACCGCCGCGCACACCCAGGTCACCATCGACGGCCTGCAGATCGCCGGCGACCCGGCCCGCGTCCGCGACTGGCTCGACATGAAGCCCGACGAGACGTCCTCGGTCATCGACTTCACGTTCGTCGCGCCGCACGGCACCCCCGGGCTGCTGGCCGTCACCTTCGACACCCCCAACGGCAAGGTCACCGTCTGACCTCCCTCGTCGTCCGGGCCGACCCGGCCGCACCGTTCACGCCTCGTCGAAGTACGCCTCGACGAGGCGTTTCGGTGCCTTGGCGGCCCAGGCGTCGGTGACGACCTCCTCCAGCTCCCGCCGCGTCAACCGGCCGAGGTCGCGCTCGCGCAGCAGCACCGCGTTGTAGCCGTCGAAGTGCGGTGTCGTGAACCACGGGCTGTCCGAGCCGACGAGGGCGTCCTTGTCGTTCTGGTCGCCGACGGCGAAGAGGATGACGTCGTCCATGCGCTCACCCGTGTCGGGGTCCACCGCGTCCGGCCGCGGCTCCCGGAAGTGCACGAAGGACCTCTTGCGCACCACGTATGCGAGGCGCCCCCAGGACGTGCCCTCCTCCACCTCCGGCAGCGCCAGCGCGATCTCCGCCAGGTCCTCGAGCCTCGCCCTGGGTGCGGTCACGGGGCCACCGGCTCCGCGACCAGGGCCCGGACGGAGGGCAGCTGGGCCAGGGCGTTCACGACGACCGAGAACACCAGCAGCGAGACCGCAGCCGTGTGGTGACCGGAGACCCAGAGGCCGGCTGACGCGAAGCCGAACACGAGCACCTTGACGACGGGCCGTACCACGGGGCCGCTCCACCGGGCCTTCGGCGACGCGAACGCCCACCACACCGCGACGACGGCGACCGGCGCGAGCACCGCGAGCACCACACCGCCGGCGTGGGCGCCCCATACCCCGGCCGCCACGGCGGCGAGCACCTCGTCGAGGAACACCAGCGCGAGCACCAACCACCCCAGACCGGCCACGGGACCAGTCTGCCGGGGCGTCAGGGGATCAGTCGAGGAAGTCGACGAGCTCCGGGGCGGCGCCGATGTAGGTGGCCGGGGTCATCGCCGACAACCGGGCCGCGACGTCCTCGGGCAGGCCGAGGCCGCCGACGAACTCGCGTAGGTCGTCACCGGTGATCCGGCGGCCGCGGGTGAGCTCCTTGAGCCGCTCGTACGGGTTCTCCATGCCGGCGACACCCTGCGCACCCAGGGCGCGCATCGCCGACTGCACCGCCTCGCCGAGCACCTCCCAGTTGGCGTCGAGGTCGGCAGCCATGGCGGCCGGGACGGCGTCGAGGCCGGCGAGCCCGCGCTCGGCGTTGTCGATGGCCAGCAGCGAGTGGCCGAATGCCGACCCGATGTTGCGCTGCATCGAGGAGTCGGTGAGGTCTCGCTGCAGCCGGCTGTTGACCAGGGTCGAGCCGAGGACGTCGAGAAGGGCGTTGCTGACCTCGAGGTTGGCCTCGGCGTTCTCGAAGCGGATCGGGTTGACCTTGTGCGGCATCGTCGACGAGCCGACCGTGCCCTGGCCGCGGACCTGGGCGAAGTAGCCCATGGAGATGTAGGTCCACACGTCGGTGCAGAGGTTGTGCAGGATGCGGTTGAAGCGCGCGACGTCTGCGTAGAGCTCGGCCTGCCAGTCGTGGCTCTCGATCTGGGTGGTGAGCGGGTTCCACTCCAGGCCGAGGGACTCGACGAACCCGCGGCTCAGCGCCGGCCAGTCCGCCTCCGGCACCGCGGCGAGGTGCGCGCCGTACGTGCCGGTCGCGCCGTTGAGCTTGCCGAGGTAGTCGGCGCCCTCGATGCGCCGCAGCTGGCGGCCGAGGCGGTGGGCGAGGACCGCGAGCTCCTTGCCCATGGTGGTCGGCGTCGCCGGCTGGCCGTGGGTGTGCGCGAGCAGGGGTACGGCGCGCAGGTCGGAGGCCATCGTCGAGACCGCCTCGACGAGGCGGGTGGCGCGTGGCAGCCAGACCTGCTGGACGGCGCCCTGCACCATGAGCGCGTAGGACAGGTTGTTGATGTCCTCGCTGGTGCAGCAGAAGTGGATGAGCTCGGCGAGACCCGCGTCCTCGGGGGAAGGCGCGATGGCCGTGAGGCGGCGCTTGAGGAAGTACTCGACGGCCTTGACGTCGTGCAGGGTCTCGCGCTCGATGGTCGCGAGCTCCTCGATCTCGGCAGGGCCGAAGTCGTCGACGACCTGGCGCAGCGCGGCCCGCTCGGCGTCGGTGAGGGCGCGGACCCCCGGGACCACCTCGTGGGTCGTGAGCCAGATGAGCCACTCGACCTCGACCCGGATGCGGGCCCGGTTGAGCGCCGGCTCGGAGAGGTGGTCGACCAGCGGCGCGACGACGCCGCGGTAGCGACCGTCGAGCGAGCCCAGGGCGATGGACGGGGTCGCGTCAGCAAGCGAAGCCATGGCCCTCATCCTCCCAGAGTGGAGGGGCCCTCCTGACACCCGTCCAGCGGAGCAGCCCAAGGCCACCCACACCCTCCAGCCGCGCGGGTGTCGGCCAGGCCGCCTACGGTGGAAACCATGCGCTACACCACCCTCGGATCCAGCGGCACCGTCGTCTCCACCCAGTGCCTCGGCACGATGACCTTCGGGGCGGAGGCCGACGAAGCCACCTCGGGCACCATCATCGAGGCCTTCGTGGAGGCCGGTGGCACGTTCCTCGACACCGCCGACGTCTACTCCACCGGAGTTTCCGAAGAGATCATCGGGCGCTGGCTCAAGGCCCACCCCGACGACGCGAAGAACCTCGTCATCGCCACCAAGGGCCGCTTCGCGATGGGCAAGGGGCACAACGACCTCGGCCTCTCCCGGCGCCACCTGCGCCAGGCCCTCGACGCGTCCCTCACCCGGCTTGGTGTCGACCACATCGACCTCTACCAGATGCACGCCTGGGACGCCGTGACCCCGATCGAGGAGACCCTGCGCTTCCTCGACGACGCGGTCGCCGCGGGCAAGATCGGCTACTACGGCTTCTCCAACTACCTCGGCTGGCAGGTCACCAAGGCCGTGCACACCGCCCGAGAGCACGGCTGGACGCCGCCGGTCACGCTGCAGCCGCAGTACAACCTGCTCGTCCGCGACATCGAGCACGAGGTCGTCCCGGCCTGCCTCGACGGCGGTCTCGGGCTGCTGCCCTGGTCACCGCTGGCCGGCGGCTGGCTCACCGGCAAGTACCAGCGCGACACCACGCCCACGGGTGAGTCGCGCCTGGGCGAGGACCCGGAGCGCGGCATGGAGGCCTACGGCCCGCGCAACAAGCAGGAGCGCACCTGGGACGTCATCGACGCGGTCGGCGCGGTGGCGAAGGAGCAGGGCGTCTCGTCCGCCCAGGTGGCCCTCGCCTGGCTCGCCGCCCAGCCGGCGGTCACGTCGGTGATCCTCGGCGCCCGCAACGTCGAGCAGCTCACCGACAACCTCGCCGCCGCCGACCTCGACCTCACCGAGGAGCAGCTCGACCGGCTCTCCGAGGTGAGCGCGCCGCAGCTCGACGACTACCCCTACGGCACCGCCGGCGTCGCCCAGCGCCACCGTTCCATCACCGTCTGACCCCGGCCCGCGCCGTGCCCCGACGGGGTACGGCGCGGGGTGGGTACGACGCGGGGTCGGTCAGGCGAAGCCGTGGCGCGACAGCGCCGGGACGAGCTCGCGCTCCTCGTAGGAGAGGTGGGACAGCAGCGTCGCGCTGAGAAGGTCGACCGCCTCGCGCACCACGGCGGTGCCCTGCTCGCCGGAGACCATCTGCACCAGGGCGCGGTCCACCTGCTCGAGCACGTCGTGGATGACGTGGTGCTCCTGCTCGAGGCGGTCGATGACCGGGGCCAGCTGCGGGTCGCTGTGCCGCAGGTGCGGGAACATCGACCGGTCCTCGAGCGTGTGGTGGCCGGTGACGACCCGGCAGTAGGACGCGCAGTACGCCCCGAGGGTCCAGTTGTTCTGCCGCATGGTGAGCTCGTTGATGATGTTGCGGGCCCGGCCGGCGTCGACCTCGCCCTGGGCCACCTGCTCCACGACGTCGCGCAGGCGCTCGAGCTCGCCGCGCAGGTGGTCGTGGACGTCGACCAGGTGCTGCCCGGTCGCCTGCTGGCTCGCGGTGAAGCGCTCGTCCGGGTCGAAGGGTGCGCTCGGGCGCGTGGACTCGTCCCAGACCTCCGCCGGCACCAGCGTGCCGGAGGGCGCCGACCGCACCTCGAGGGGCCTCTGGTCCTCACTGCCCGCTGCACCGGGCCCGGCGTCCGCGGTGAGCTCGGCGTCGGCGGCGGGCCGGGCAGACGCTCGCTGGCGCTCGGCGTCGACGAGCTCGCGGGTCAGCGGGGCGACCTCGGCCGCGAACCGCTCGACGTCCTCGACGCGGTTGACGGCCAGGATGTAGGTGCTCATGCCCTGGTCGAGGGTGATCTCGGCGAGCTGCTCGGCCCAGTCGCGCGGTCCACCTGCCAGGAGCCCGGCGCCCGACCCGAACCGGCCGTGGATGTTGTAGAGGCGCCGGATGGCCGCCGGCGAGCGCCCGGCCCTCTCTGCGGCTTCGTCGATGGTGGCGTTCATGGCCGAGAGGGTCTCCGGCGCGGCATACCCCAGGCTGGGCAGCCAGCCGTCGGCGAGGCGGCCGGTGACGCGCAGCATGCGCGGCTTGTAGGCGCCGAGCCAGATCTCGACGTCGTGCGCCGGCGCGGGACCGGCGTGAAGACCTTGCACGCGGTAGTGCTCGCCGTCGACGCGTACCGAGCCGTGCCCCGACCACACGCCGCGGACCACCTCGATCGCCTCCTCCAGCGCCGTCACGGCCTCGCCGGGGCTCCGCCGGGGACCGCCGGCGGCGACGATCGCGTCCCAGAAGGCACCCGTACCGAGCCCCAGCTCGACCCGGCCACCGGTCAACCGGTCGAGGGTGGCGATGCTTCGGGCGAGCACGACCGGCGGCCGCAGGGGGAGGTTGGCGACGTTGAGGGCGACCCGCACCGAGGTGGTGCGGGCGCCGATGACGGACAGCAGGGTCAGGGCGTCGAGGTGCTTGGCCTGGTAAGGGTGGTCCTGGATGGTCACGAGGTCGAGCCCGCCGACGTCCGCGGCCTCGCTCATGGCGAGCACGTCCTCGGCCCGGTCGGCGTCGGGGCTCGGGAAGATCCCGAACTGCAGCTCGTGCCCGTAGTCGGTCATCGGCGTCCTCTCATGCGTCCACCCGGCTCGCCTCACCGTAGGCGGTGGGGCGTTCGTGGTCACCGAGGATGCTGGCCAGGGACAGGTGGCGACGCGCCTCGTCGTGGCGGCGCTGGCGCTGCAGGGTCCTGCCGAGCAGCAGGTGCAGGTAGCCGTCGTCGGGCGACTCGTCGACCAGCTCGCGCAGGACCACCTCGGCCCGGCCCAGCTGCGCCGACCCGAAGTAGGCGCGCGCCAGGGCCGTGCGCAGCGCCGTGGTGCCGTGGCCGACGTCCTCGCGCGCCGCGTCCTCGACGAGCTCGGCGTAGGCCTTGGCGGCCGCCGCGTGGTCACCGCGGTCGGCCAGCCCTTCGGCGAGGGCCAGGCGGAGGCTGAAGGGCGTCGAGGTCATGGTCATGACAGGGCAACGTCGTTTCGATTTCAACTATTCCGTAGGGCGTCACCCAAGGACGCGCCCGTGGTGCGGGTGCGGGTGACGCTCGTGCTCCGACGCCATGCACTGCCCCACGTCCCGGGGCACTGCATAGCGTCCAGCAGCCAGGTCTCGGCGGCTGCGGTCGCCGCGTGGACGGACTGCGCGGGGTCAGTCGCGGCGGGAGGCCAGCTCGCGGCGTACGTGCTCCACCACGCCGGCGGCCGCGGCGGTGACCTCGGCATACGTCTGGTCGAACGCGGTGTCGTCGCCGTACCAGGGGTCGTCCATGTCGAGGTCGCCCTGCTCGGCAGCCATCGGGTCGAAGGAGCGGAACATCCGGATCTTGGCGCGCTGCTCCTCGCTCCGGGCCAGCCTGGTGAGCTCGCGCAGGTGACCCGCGTCGGCGGCGAGCACCAGGTCGACCTCGTCGAGCCAGGCGCGCTCGAACCGCCGGGCCACGTGGTCGGCGCCGCCGTGGTCCTCGTGGCCGTTGCGGGCCAGGACGGCGAGGGTGCGCGGGTCGGCCGGGTTGCCGACCTCCCACGAGTGGGTGCCGGCCGAGTCGACGACGACCTCCTCGGCCAGCCCCGCCTCGGCGAACCGCTCGCGCAGCAGCAGCTCGCCCATGGGGGACCGGCAGATGTTGCCGGTGCAGACCACGGTGACGCGATAGGGGCGGTGCGCACTCATGACGCCATTCAACCCACCGCGACGACCAGCAGCAGCACGGGGGTGGCGAGCACGGCGACGGCGAAGGCGAGCATCCCGACCCGCAGCACCAGTGGCGCGTCGGGTTCGGTCAGCAGCAGCATCCGGTCGCGGGTCGCCGAGGTGCCTGCGTGGGCGCCGGGTCCGTCCGTCGCCCCCAGGGCAGTCTCGGGGTGGGCCCCGCCGGCCAGGCTGACGAGCGCGCGGGCGAGGGGTACGGGGCCGGCCACCCGGCGCGCGGCCCGGTCGGCGAGCACCTCGACGAGCAACCGCACCTCCCGCAGTGCCTCGACCGCCCGCAGCCGGGGCGGGACCGCCTCGTGGAGCACGGTGAAGAACTCGAGGACGAGGTCGTGGCGCGCCCGCAGGTGGGCACGTTCGTGGGCGAGCACCGCCGAGAGCTCGTCAGCGGGCAGGGCCAGCAGGGTGCCCTCGGTCAGGACGACGCGCTGGCGCCGGCCGGGCAGGCAGTACGCCGTGGGCGTGGGGTGGGCGAGCACGCGCACCTCGCTGCCTGCTGCCCGCGTCGCCGCACTGTCGTCGTGGGTGCCGAGGGCGTCGACGAGCTCGCCGTGCCGGCGTCGCTCGCTGCGCAGCCGGGTGCCGACCCGGTGGCCGGACCAGAGCAGGCGGGCCAGCATCGCCGCGCTCAGGGCCAGGGCGACCGCGGTCGCCCAGCCCGGCAGGCCCGCGCTCGCGACGGCGGCAGGGGCGACGGCCAGGGCGGCGACGACCCCGGCGAGCGCCACGCACTGCCACACCACGAGGGCCTCGAACGGTGCGCGCCGGAACCGGGTGAGGCCCGCCATGACCCGCGGTCCGGGACCCGCCAGCAGGACGGCGCCCAGGGCGAGCGCGACGGGCGCCGCCGGCGACAGCTCGCCGGTCAGGGCTCCGTGCCCCGGGCGGGCGACGGCGCGGCGGCACCGGTCGCGTGCCGCTGCTCGACCTCGGCCAGGGCGGCCTTGAGGTCGGCGATCTCCTCGACCGTCGCGTCGCCGAGGAAGTGCAGCATCGCCGTGCGCCGGTCGGCGGTCGCCATGCCGCTGAGGTGCTCGCGCATCGTCGTGGCGGTGAGCTCCTCGCGGGAGTCGGCCGCGGCGTACAGGTAGGCGCGTCCGCTGCGCTCCTGGGTGAGCAGCCCGCCGTCGGCGAGGCGGCCCATGACGGTCATGACCGTCGTGTAGGCGAGGTCGCGCGACCGGCTCAGCTCGTCGTGGACGGTCCGGACCGACACCGGCGAGCGGCCCTCGGCCTGGGCCTGCCACACCGTGTCCATCACGGCGCGCTCGAGCTCGCCGAGCTTGTTGATCGCTTTGTGCGGCATCGTCATCCCACCTCGTGCGGCAGCCCGACCTCCGGGCGTGCCAGCTCCATGATGCCGTCCGCGTCCGTGAGCCCCTCGGGGCGGTGGCTCACGACGAGGATGCTGCGGCCCTGTCGGGCGGCGACCAGGTCGCGCAGGACGGCGACCGCGGTCGGGTGGTCGAGGTGGGCCACGGGCTCGTCGAGGAGGAGCACGGGCCGCCCTGACAGCAGGGCCCGCGCGATGGAGAGGCGGGCGCGCTCGCCGCCGCTGACCCCGCGGCCGCCGGTGCCGAGCGTGGTGTCGAGACCCTCGGGCAGCGAGCCGAACCAACCCCCTAGACCTGCGGCCCGCAGTGCGGCCACCACGTCGGGGTCCTCGGCGTCGGGGCGGGCCAGCCGCAGGTTCTCGCGCAGACTGGTCGCGAAGACGTGCGGGTCGTCGTCGACGACGGCCACGAGGTCGCGGACCGCGTCCAGGGGCAGGTCGCGGACATCGGTGCCGTCGACCAGGTAGCTGCCACGGGTCGGGTCGAGGTGGCGCGCGAGCACGGCGACCAGGGTGGACTTGCCGCCGCCGCTCGGCCCGGTGAGCACCAGCACGTCGCCGGCCGCGAGGTGCAGGTCCGTGGGTGCCAGCGCCTCGCGCGTGCCGTCCCAGCTGGCGCTCACTCCCACCAGGCGGAGGTCGGGCACGTGGGCCGGTGACCCGTCGGCGGAGGCGGCCGGGTGCGGCGAGGCCAGGTCGACGTGGTCGATGGAGGTCGTGGCGGCGGCGCGGGCGGCGCGGGCCGGGCTCGGGTCCCCTGCCACGGCCGGGGTGGAGCGAAGGAGGGACTCCAGCCGGTCGGAGGCGGCCCGGGCGCGGGCCCAGGCGCGGGCGACGTCCGGCAGCGGCGCGAACACCTCGGCGAGCGCGAACGGCGCGAGCACGAGCAGCGCCAGCACCGGTGCCGAGCGATCGGCTCGCACTGCGACGGCGGCACAGCCCAGGGTCGCGAGCATGGTGGCGACCGGCAGGGTGGCGGCTGCCCCGGCTCGGCCGGCCACCTGGCGCCGGGTCGCGCGGGCGACCTCGGCGTGGGCCCGGTCGACCCAGCGGGCGGCCGTGTAGGTCGCCCCCACGGCTTGCAGCTCGGCGGCCTGGCCCGCGACCAGCTCGCAGGTGCGGGTGACGTCGGCCCGGGCCGCGCCGAGCTCGAGCTGGCTGCGTGACTCGGTGCGCCACGCCACGACGGTCGCGGCTCCGGCGACGACGACCAGGGCCGCGACGACCGCCCCGGCGAGCGGTTCGACCCATGCGCACAGGGCCGCGGTGCCCACGCCCGTGAGCAGCACGGCGACGACCGGGACGGTCACCCGCACCTGCGCCTCGACCCGGTCGGTGACGTCGTCGACGACGCCGCTGAGCACCGCAGCGCGGCCGCGCCTCGGCAGGCGGGCCGGCGTGAGCGGGACGAGGGCTGCGTACACGGCGGTGCGGGCCTGCGCGAGGTCGTCCAGGGCCGCGTCGTGGGAGCGCAGCCGCTCCCAGTACCGAAGCACGGGCCGGGCCATGCCGAACGTCCGGACCGCGACGATCGCGGTGAGCAGGGTGAGGATGACCGGGCGCTCGGCGGCGCGGACGATGAGCCACCCGGAGGTGGCCGTGAGCGCGACCCCCGAGGCGAGGGCTGCGGCCCCGATGGCGCCGGCGACCACGACGCGCGGTGAGGCGGCGCGGAGCCCCGGGCGGGCGACGGGACTCATGCCGCCACCGCCGCAGCCTGGAGGTGGACGTCCTGGTCGGAGAGCGCGACGAGCTCGGAGCGGTGGGTGACCGCCACGACGCAGCGCCGCTCGGCCAGCTCGGTGACGACGTCGTGGACCAGGGCGACCGAGGCCGGGTCGAGGTGGGCCGTGGGCTCGTCGAGCAGGACCACGGTGGCGTCGCTGAGCAGGGCTCGGGCGAGCGCGAGTCTGGCGCGCTGGCCGGCGGAGAGCCCACGCCCGTCGTCGCCGAGCGCGGTGTCGAGGCCCGAGGGCAGGGCGGCCACCGGACCGTCGAGGCCGACCCGGCGCAGGACGGCCCACAGCTCCTCGGGACCCGTCGCGCCGTCGACGCCGAGGGTGAGGTTGGCGCGGACGCTGCCCGGCGTGAGGAACGGTCGCTGGGTCACCAGGTGGGTTCGCGGTGCGGTGACGGTGCCGGACGCCGGCTCCCGCAGGCCCGCCACCAGCTCGAGGAGGGTCGACTTGCCCACGCCGGAGGGGCCGGTCACGACGGTGAGCCCGACGCCGGCCGTGAGGTCGAGCCCGTCGAGGACCGGGCGGTCCGAGCCCGGGTGGGCGTAGGTGAGGTCGCGGACCAGCACCTGCGCCAGCGTGGGCTCGGACGCGGACCAGGCGGGTGCCACCGACCCGGCGGCGCGGGCCCCGGCCACGGGGTCGGACCCCAGCTGCTCCGTGACCTGCCGCAGGGCCTCGGCGCCGTCGGCCGCGCTGTGGAACTCGGCGCCCACCCGTCGGATCGGCCAGTACGCCTCGGGCGCGAGCAGGATGGCGACCAGCGCGGTGCCGAGGGCGAGGCCGCCGTGGGACAACCGCAGCCCGACGGTCACCGCCACGATCGCGACGCAGATCGTGGCGAGCAGCTCGAGCGCCGCGGAGCTGAGGAAGGCCAGTCGCAGGGTCGCCATCGTCGCCCGGCGGTGGCGCTGGCTCACCGCGCCGACGACCTCGGTCTGGCGCTGGGCCCGGCCGTACGCCACCAGCGTCGGCAGACCGCGGACGACGTCGAGGAAGTGCCCGGACAGGGCCGACAGGGCCTGCCACCTGCGGGCGGTGGCGTCACGGGTGGTGGCCCCGATGAGCGCGGCGAACAGCGGGAGCAGCGGCAGGGTGAGGACGACGACCAGCGCGCTGGGCCAGTCGACGACGGCCAGCACCACGATCGCCAGCGGGGGCACCACCGCGGCGGTGAGCAGCGCTGGCAGGTAGCGGGCGACGTACGGCTCGATGCTGGTCGCGCCCTGGTCGGCGAGCACGAGCGCGGTCGTCGGGTCGGGGCGTCGCTCGGCGGGTGCGGCGAGCCAGCCGCGCAGCAGCCGGGCCCTCGCCGCAGCGCTCACCGCGACGCCGGCCGTGGCGGCAACCCGCTCCGTGGCCAGGGCGAGCAGACCCCGCACGACGAACAGCGTCGCGAGGCCGGTGGCCGGGGCCCCGACGGGTGCGCCCTCCACCACGGCGACGACGACCGCCGACAGGGCGAACGCGGTCGCCACGGTGGCCACGCCCTGCGCCACCCCCACCGCGGCGAGGACGCCCAGGGGCCGCCTCGCCTCGGGCAGGGTGCGCAGGACGTGGGGGTCGAACGGCCGCATCAGCGCCCGGCCGGCTCGGACGTCCGGGTGCCGACCGGCTGGGTGGCGCGGGCGTCCGGCTGGGTGTCAGCCACGCCCTCGCCGCCGGCAGGAGTGCCGGGGCCCGTGGCGGCAGGGATGTGGTCGGTGCCGATCCGCTTGCGGAACACCCAGTAGGTCCACGACTGGTAGAGCAGCACGATCGGGGTGAACACCACGGCCACCCAGGTCATGATCTTCAGCGTGTACGGCGTGCTGGAGGCGTTCGCCGTGGTCAGCGACCAGGCCGCGTCGAGCGTGCTGGGCATGACGTCCGGGAATAGCAGCAGGAAGTAGGTCGCCACCGCCATCACGATGGTGACGAAGGTGCCGACGAACGCCCAGCCCTCCCGTCCGCGCAGGTTGGCCGCCAGGGCGCCGACCAGCGAGCCGGCGGCGACCACCGTCGTCAGCCACGACCAGGCGGTGCCGCCGCCGGCGCCGAGGATGACGAGGAGGGCGACGGCCAGCACCGCCGTCACGACGCCGGTCCGGGTGGCGACCGCCCGGGCGTCCTCACGGATCGGACCGGTGGTCTTGAGCGCGGTGAACAGGGCGCCGTGGGTGAGGAACAGGCCGACGGTCACGAGGCCGCCGAGCAGCGACACCGGGTTGAGCAGGGTGAAGAGGTTGCCGGTGAACTCCTTGTGCGCGTCGATCGGCAGGCCGCGCACGACGTTGGTCAGCGCGACGCCCCACAGCAGCGCGGGCACCGCCGACCCGGCGATGATCGCCACGTCCCACCGGGCGCGCCACCGGGCGTCGTCGCGCTTGCCGCGGTAGTCGAAGCCGAGGTTGCGCACGATGAGCGCGACGAGGATGAGCAGCAGGGGGAGGTAGAAGGCGCTGAACATCGTCGCGTACCAGTGCGGGAACGCGGCGAAGGTCGCGCCGCCGGCGGTGAGGACCCATACCTCGTTGCCGTCCCAGACGGGGCCGATGGTGTTGACCAGGACGCGCCGCCGCTTCTCGGTGGTCTCGGCGTCCTCGCCGCGGCCGAGCACCGGCAGCAGCATGCCCACACCGAAGTCGAAGCCCTCGAGGACGAAGTAGCCGGTCCACAGGACGGCGATGATGACGAACCAGACGGTGCTGAGCTCCATGACGGGTTCCGATCTCTCTCGTGGTTCTCAGTACGCGAACGCCAGCGGGGCGTCCTCGTCGGTGGTCTCCGGCGTCGCGGGCTCCTCGAAGGGCGGCGCCCCGGCCCGCAGGTAGGTGAGGAAGAGCTTGACCTCGATGACGGCCAGGACGCCGTAGAGCAGCGTGTAGACGACCATCGACGTCACGACCTCACCGGCGGACACCGAGGGCGAGACGCCGGTCTTCGTCGCCATCACCCCGAACACCAGCCAGGGCTGGCGGCCGGCCTCGGTGAAGATCCAGCCGAAGCTGTTGCCGAGGATCGGCAGCAGGGGCGCCGCGATGACCGCCCAGTGCCACCACCGGGCACGCGGGACGCGCTCGCCGCGGGTGGTCCAGAGCGTGAGGAGGGCGAGGAGGGCGGCCAGCATCCCGACGCCGATCATGAGCCGGAAGCTCCAGTAGGACAGCGGGATGTTCGGCGTGTACGTCGCGTCGGCCGTGAGCGGGTTGCCGGCGAACCGCTGCGCGTACTCCGCCTTGAGCTCGTTGATGCCCTGGACGCTGCCGTCGAAGTGGCCCGTGGCGAGGAAGCTCAGCAGCCCCGGCACCGTCACCGCGAACTTCTCCTGCGTGCCGTCGAGCGACCCGATGGTCAGCAGGGAGAAGGGGGCGCTGCCGTCGGAGGACGTGTAGAGCGCCTCGGCCGCGGCCATCTTCATGGGCTGCACCTCGGTCATGATCTTGCCCTGGACGTCGCCGGTGCCGGCCACGGCCAGGCCCGCGACGAGGGTGACGGCGGCGCCGAGCCGGGTGGCGCGCCGGTACAAGCCGGAGTCACGGCCGACGTCGGCCCGCCGCAGGTGCCACAGCCCCACGGCCATGACGACGGCACCCCCGACCATGTAGGCCGCGGCGACGACGTGCGGGAACGTCACCAGCTGCACCTTGTTGGTCAGGACCGCGACGAAGTCGGTGAGCTCAGCGCGGCCGGTCTCGGGGTTGTAGCGGTAGCCGACCGGGTTCTGCATGAACGAGTTGGCGGCGAGGATGAAGTAGGCCGAGAGCAGCGTGCCCACGTGCACGATCCACATGCAGGCGGCGTGGAGCTTCTCCGGGATCCGGCCCCAGCCGAAGATCCACAGGCCGAGGAAGGTCGACTCGAGGAAGAACGCGAGCAGCGCCTCGATCGCCAGCGGTGCGCCGAAGATGTCGCCCACGAAGCGGCTGTAGTCCGACCAGTTCATGCCGAACTGGAACTCCTGCACGATGCCGGTGACCAGCCCGAGGGCGAAGTTGATCGTGAAGAGCTTGCCGAAGAACTTGGCGAGCCGCAGGTCGTCCTGGCGGCGGCGCCGCACCCAGGAGGAGTGGTACCAGGCCACGAGGGCCGAGAGCCCGATCGTGACCGGGACGAACAGGAAGTGGTAGACGGTGGTGATGGCGAACTGCCAGCGGGCCAGGTCGAGGTTGTCCATCGGTGCTCCGGTCTCCCTGCGCGACGAGGGCTTTGGCAACGGGCATTACTACACGGCGTAGTACATACTACGACTCGTCGTAGGTCAGGCGGCAGGGGCGAAGGTCCTGCCCCGCCGTGACGCTCGTCTCAGCGGCTCCGGGGCGCGGCTGGCTCGCCGGTTAGGGTCGTGCCGTGCGCCGACCGCTCGTCCTCGTGCCAGCCCGGTGGGCCCGCGTCATCGAGGGGCGCGAGCGCCCCGGTCTGTTCGCGCCGCGGTCACTGCTGGACTCCATCTCACGTGCGGGCGGGGAGCCGCTGCTCGCGTGGCCCGACGGCCTCGAGCGGGCCCGCGACCTCGTCGCCCTCGCCGACGCCGTCGTCCTGCAGGGCGGCGACGACCTCGACCTGCGCCCGTTCGGTGTCCCCGACGTGCATCCCCGGGAGTCGCACCCACCCGCCGAGCAGGACGCCGCCGACGTCGCCGTGAGCCGGGCGGCCGTCGAGGCCGGCGTGCCCGTCCTGGCGATCTGCCGCGGCATGCAGGTGCTCAACATCGTGCTCGGCGGCACCATCCACCAGCACTACGAGGAGACCACGGTCGCCCACGCCAACAACCCGCACGACGTCGACGTCGTGCCCGGCACGCTGCTCGAGCGCCTCATGGGACCAGGGCGGCGCGGCGGCTGGTCCAACCACCACCAGGCCTGCGACCGGCTCGCGGAGGGCTGGCTGCTGTCGGCGACGAGCGAGGACGGGTGCGTCGAGGCGATGGAGTCGGCCGACGGCCGGGTGGTCGCCGTGCAGTGGCACCCGGAGGTGGACGCCCACGAGGTGCCGCACCAGCAGGCGCTGTTCGACTGGGTCGTCGAGCAGGGCGGCGCGAGGCGTCAGTCGGGGTAGCCCACCGGGTTGTCGCGCTGCCAGTGCCACTGGTCGGCACACATGTCCTCGATGGTGCGCTCGGCCTTCCAGCCCAGCTCAGCCTCGGCCTTGGAGGGGTCGGCGTACGACGCGGCGATGTCGCCGGCGCGGCGGCCGACCACCTCGTAGGGCAGCTCGTGCCCGCAGGCGTGCTCGAATGCGTGCAGCACCTCCAGGACGCTGGTCCCGTGGCCCGTGCCGAGGTTCCAGGTCGAGACGACCTCGTCGGTGCTGCCCAGCTTGGTCAGGGCGGCGAGGTGGCCGGCCGCCAGGTCCTCGACGTGGATGTAGTCGCGCAGGGGCGTGCCGTCGGGTGTCGGGTAGTCGTCACCGAAGACGTTGAGCTTCTCGCGGGTGCCCACCGCCACCTGGGCGATGAACGGCATGAGGTTGTTGGGGATGCCCTGCGGGTCCTCGCCGATGGTGCCCGACGTGTGTGCGCCCACGGGGTTGAAGTAGCGCAGGAGCGCGATGCGCCAGCGGTCGTCGGTGCGGGCGACGTCGCGCAGCACCTGCTCCTGCATGACCTTGGTCCACCCGTAGGGGTTGGTCGCCGAGGTGGGCAGGTGCTCGGTGAACGGCGGCTCGGCACTCTCGCCGTACACCGTCGCGGAGGAGGAGAACACGAGCTTGAAGCAGCCGTGACGCTGCATCGCGCGCACGAGCGCGAAGGTCGAGTCGAGGTTGTTCTGGTAGTACTCCAGCGGCACCTCGACGCTCTCGCCCACGGCCTTGAGCCCGGCGAAGTGGATGACGGCGTCGAACTGCCGCTCGGCGAACAGGTTCTCGGTCTTGTCGCGGTCGGTGAGGTCGAAGGCATGGACCTCGAGGTGGCCGCCGATCAGGGCCTCGAGCCGCGGGACCACCGTCGGCTTGGAGTTGGCGAAGCTGTCGACCACCACGACCTCGTGGCCGGCTGCGGCCAGCTGGACGACCGTGTGGGACCCGATGTAACCGGCACCGCCGGTGACCAGAACGCGCATGGCCACAGCGTATGGCGTGAGCCACCTCAGCGTCCCGAGGCGTCACGGTGCCATGTCCACTCGGGGCCGGGCACGTCGTACCCGTGCCTTGCCGTGAACCACGTCGGGCTCGACCGCGCGCGACGGGGCGTGGCGTGGGCCGGGAGCCGGCGGTTGGTCCGGTCCCGGCCGAGCACGTCCGACGAGGTCCAGTCCTCGGCGAGCACCGGGCTGCCGTCGAGGTCGTGGCACAGCCTCAGGTGGAACCGGGTGTCGGCCAGCGCGGCGACCACGTCGTCGAGCTTGAGCCGGCCCGGGTTCGACTCGAGTCGAGAGACGGCGCTCTTGCTCAGGCCGGTGGCCTCGGCGCGGTCGCGCTGGCTCGCCCCCGACTCCGACCGCGCGGCGCGCAGGGCCATCACGATGCTGTCGCAGAGCGTGAGGGCATCGCGGGCGTCATCGAGCTCACGCTCCCACCGGGCCACCTTGTCGTCGAACCGTTCGTACGCCACGTCCTCACTGTCGCGTCGCCGCGCGACGGCGGCGACGTCGTTCTCGCGGGCTGGGGACGCCGGACGCGCAAGGCCGCAGGTGGGGACAACTGGAGGGGCGCGGGCAGGGGCGCGGGGAGGGGCGCAGGCGGGAGG
The DNA here is from genome assembly GCF_052114585.1 of Pedococcus sp. 2YAF34. NCBI lineage: Bacteria > Bacillati > Actinomycetota > Actinomycetes > Micrococcales > Intrasporangiaceae > Pedococcus > Pedococcus sp. 2YAF34. The sequence continues at coordinate 46,665 of NZ_JBFRFA010000002.1, read as the reverse complement.
CCCGGCACCCGGTCTTGCCTTGCTATGCAGTGCCCCCTCAGGTGGGGCACTGCATAGCGAGACGATCACCGTGTGCGGCGGTCCCGGCGGACCCCTCAGCGCGGGTCTCGGGGGGCGCCGGTTCAGCGCTCGGTTACCGGGGCGGCAGGCTCCGCGAGCGGCCGCGGAACTCGGCGACGACCGCGCCGTCCGACTCCCTCGTCACGGTCACGTCGGTGATGCCGCTGCGACCGTAGGTGGTCCGCTGACGGGCGTCGGCGACGAGGACGTCGCCCAGCCGTGCCGAGGTCACGAAGGTGACGTCGGCACCGGCGGCGACGGTCAGCTGCCCGCGGCTGTTGCAGGCCAGGGCGAACGCCGAGTCGGCCAGGGTGAAGATGAACCCGCCGTGGGCGATGGCGTGACCGTTGACCATCGAGTCGGTGACGGTCATCCGGACCACCGCGTGGTCGACCTCGACGGTGGTGGCCTCCATGCCGAGGTCGCGGGAGGCCCGGTCGTCGGCCCACATGGCCAGCACGTGTGCCAGGTCGTCTGACAGGTCGTCGCTGCGGTCGCTCACGTCGCTCATCCGCCCATGCTCGCAGCCACCCGCTCCGCGCGTGCCACGGGACGCTGCGCGACACCTACGATGACCGCATGACCACGGCAACGTCGCCCACCGAGCACGCCCCGTCCCAGCAGCACCCCCTCGTCGCGAAGCACGCGGACGTGCTCGAGCAGGCCGCCGCCGCGCTCGCCGCCCGCTCCTACTTCTCGCGCTACCCCGAGTCCCCGTCGCCCCGCGTGTACGGCGAGGGGTCTGCCCAGGCGGGGCAGGAGGCCTTCGAGGCGTTGCGCGACAAGGCCTTCGGTGCGCTCGGTGACGTGGCGACGGACGGCACGTGGACGGGCGAGGAGGTCTCCCCGTACGGGCCGGCCCTGGGCATCACCTACCCCCACCTCGACGTCGACGCGGCCGTGGCAGCCGGGCTCGCGGCCCTGCCGGCCTGGCGCGACGCCGGTGCCCGCACCCGCGCAGCCGTCTGCGTGGAGGTCATCGAAGGCATCAACCGGCGCTCCTTCGAGATCGCCCACTCGGTGATGCACACGTCCGGCCAGCCCTTCGTCATGGCTTTCCAGGCCGCCGGGCCGCACGCCCAGGACCGCGCCCTCGAGGCCGTCGTCGCCGGGCTCGTCGAGCAGGAGCGCGTGCCTGCCTCGGTCGTCTGGGAGAAGCCCGGCCGCGACAAGGAGGGCAACCCCGCCCCGCTGCGCATGCAGAAGGACTACCGCATCGTGCCCCGTGGGCTCGCGCTCGTCATCGGCTGCAACACCTTCCCGACGTGGAACAGCTACCCCGGGCTGTTCGCGTCCCTCGTCACCGGCAACCCCGTCATCGTCAAGCCGCACCCGCACGCGGTGCTGCCGCTCGCGATCTCGGTCGCCGTCGCCCGTGAGGTCCTGGCCGCCGCCGGGTTCAGCCCGGACCTGGTCCAGCTCGCCCCCGAGGCCGAGGGCGAAGGTCTCGCCAAGGTCCTGGCCGAGCGCGAGGAAGTGCGCATCGTCGACTACACGGGCGGACCGTCGTTCGGTGCCTGGCTCGAGGAGACCGGCGCCGGCAGGGGTCAGCTGGTCTACACCGAGAAGGCGGGGGTCAACTCCGTCGTCGTCGACTCGACCGACAACCTGCGCGGCGTGCTGGGCAACCTCGCGTTCTCCCTGACGCTCTACTCCGGGCAGATGTGCACCACGCCCCAGAACCTCTACGTGCCCCGGGACGGCATCGACACCGACGAGGGCCACCTGTCGTTCGAGGACTTCGGGGCCCGCCTGGCCGCCGCCGTGGGCAAGCTCACCGGTGACGACGCCCGGGCGGTGGAGCTGCTCGGCGCCACCGTCAACGACGGGGTCCGCGCCAATGCCGGGGGCGTGGCCGACCTCGCCGCCGAAGCGGGTGGCACGGTCGTCCTGGACTCGCGAGCCGTCACCCACCCGACCTGGCCCGACGCCGTGGTCCGCGCCCCGGGCCTTGTCGCCGTCGACGCCAGCCGTGAGGACGTCTACACCCAGGAGTGCTTCGGGCCGGTCACCTTCCTCATCGCCACGTCCGGCACCGACCAGTCGCTGGCCCAGTTCCGTGACACCGTGCGCGAGCACGGGGCGATGACGGCGGCGGTCTACTCGACCTCCGAGGACGTGCTCGACCGGGCCCGCGAGGCCGCGGCCGACGCCGGCGTCGCGCTCTCGGAGAACCTCACCGGCCAGGTCTTCGTCAACCAGACGGCTGCGTTCTCCGACCTCCACGGCACCGGCGCCAACCCGGCCGCCAACGCCGCGTACACCGATGCCGCGTTCGTGGCCAACCGCTTCCGCGTCGTCACGAGCCGCCGCCACGTCTGAGGCAGCGGTCGCGGGGTCCCTGCGCCGCCGACACCGCTCTGGCACGATCGGGACATGAACTTCCTCATCAAGGTCGCCGTCAACGCGGTGGCGCTGTGGGTGGCGGCGTGGCTCGTCCCGGGCATCGGCTTCGGCGACGGCAAGTTCGGGTCGAAGTTCGCCACCGTGGTGCTGGTGGCCGTGGTCTTCGGGCTCGTCAACGCGATCGTCAAGCCCATCGCCAAGCTGCTGAGCTTTCCCTTCATCATCCTGACGCTCGGGCTGTTCACGTTCATCGTCAACGCATTCATGCTCCAGCTGACCGAGTGGATCTCCGGCCCGCTCGGCCTGAGCTTCACGATCGACCACTTCTTCTGGGACGCGGTCCTCGGCGCGCTGGTCGTGACCATCGTGTCGATCGTCCTCAACTGGGTCCTGCCCGACGGGGACGACGACTGACCCGAGCCGGGCACGGCAGCGCCACGAGACCGCATCTCCGCGCCGGATGCGGTCTCGTGGCGTCTGCGGACCCGCCACCTGCTGCCCTGCACGGGGGCGGTGACGGGCCGCTGGCGGCATCCCTCCCCCGAAGGCGCCGCCGCGCAAACTGTGGCACCCGGCCGCGCCCGGGGCCAACCGGCACACGCGCAGGTGCGTGCACACGCAACCCGGCTTGACGTGGTCAGTAGGCGTGCGGCCCCGTGGCAGGAGTCGTTAGGCCGGCGCCGAGCGCGTGCACGGCGTCGAGGCGGCCCCGCGCCCCGAGGCGCTCGACGATGGCGGCGACCTCGGACACCACGGTGCGCACCGACACCCCGAGCTCGCGGGCGATGGCGGCGTCCTTGGTGCCGGCAGCCAGCCGGCTCGCGACCAGCACCTGGCGGCGGGTGAAGGGAGGCTCGTCGCCGGGCGGCACCGCGGGCCGCGATGACGCCCACACCCGCGTCCAGATGTCCCTGACCGCGCCGAGCACGTCGGAGCGGGTGGCGCGCCACGCGGTCGGCTCGCCGTGGTTGCCGGGGGGACCGAACACGACGGCCGCGCTGCCGTCGACGAGGATGAAAGTGGTGAAGACGTGGCCGACCCGCACGGCCGGGTCGATGGACGACATCAGCGGGTTGACCGTCAGGCAGTGCGGGCTCACCACCGTGCGCAGGTCCAGGCCGCGCTGCGCGGAGCGCTCGTTGAGCTCGTGGCTGGCGTCGTGGGGCTGAAAGCGCGTCGACGGCAGGATCGACCACACCGACCTGCGCGCCTGCGGCTCGAGCGCGGTGAGGCCGTTGACGGTGGCGCTGAGGCGACCGACCCGGCGGAACAGGTCGTGCCGCTCGGCTTCCCCACCGTCCGCGGTCGTCATGCTCCCCTTCCCTCCGCGCTGCCGTGCGCTCGCATGATCACACTGGGGCGGCGGCGGACGCACCCCGTGATCCGCGGAGTCGGTGGGCACGACCGTCGCGGCCGGGCCGCGACCAGCGACGACGCCGCATACAGTGACCCCCATGAGCGACCCGACCCGTGAGACCGACGTCCGGCTGCGTGCGGCCCTCGACCAGGTGCCGGCCTACGTGCCCGGCAAGCCCGCGTCCGCACGCGAGGGCGTCACGGCCTACAAGGTGTCCTCCAACGAGAACCCGTTCCCGCCGCTGCCCTCGGTCCTCGAGGTCATCCACGAGGCCGCGACGCAGGTCAACCGCTACCCCGACATGGCCGTCACGGCACTCACCGAGGCCCTCGCCGAGCACCTCGGGGTGCCGACCGAGCACATCGCCACCGGCACCGGCTCGGTCGGCGTCCTGGGCCAGCTCGTGCAGGCGACCTGCGACCCCGACGACGAGGTCGTCTACGCCTGGCGCTCGTTCGAGGCCTACCCGATCGTCACCGCGCTTGCCGGCGCCAGGTCGGTGCAGGTCGGGCTCGACGACCACGCGCGCCACCGCCTCGACGCCATGGCCGCCGCGATCACCGACCGCACCAAGGTGGTCATCGTCTGCACTCCCAACAACCCGACCGGCCCGATGGTCACCCACACCGAGCTCGAGCGGTTCCTCGACCAGGTGCCGTCCCGGGTGCTCGTGGTCATCGACGAGGCCTACGTCGAGTTCGTCACCGGCGAGGACGCGCCGCGCAGCCTGGAGCTCTACCGCGAGCGGCCCAACGTCATGGTGCTGCGCACCTTCTCCAAGGCCTACGGCCTTGCCGGGCTCCGCGTCGGGTATGCCGTCGCGCACCCGCCGGTCGCGAGTGCGCTGCGCAAGACGGCCACCCCGTTCGGCGTCAACTCGATCGCCCAGGCGGCGGCCGTCGCCTCGCTCGGCGCGTTCGACGAGCTCAAGGAGCGGGTCGACCAGCTCGTCGCCGAGCGCACCCGGGTCGTGGAGGCCCTGCGCGGCCAGGGCTGGTTCATCGCCGACACGGAGGCGAACTTCGTGTGGTTCGGCCTCGGGGAGCGTTCCGGCGCCTTTGCCGCGGCCGCTCAGGAGGCGGGCCTCACGCTGCGCCAGTACGGCGACGACGGTGTCCGCGCGACGATCGGCGAGACCGAGGCCAACGACGTGCTCATCCGTGTCGCCGGCGACTTCCTCACGGAGCACCCCGCGTCCTGAGGCCGCTCTGCCGCCTCAGCCGACGACCTCCTCGACCCGGAACGCCGATCCCTGCTGGCAGGTGGTCGTCGCCACGTCGAGGCGTGCCCCGCGCAGGGTGACGCGCTGACCTGCCTCCAGGCCCTCGGTGTGGCCGACGAGCACCCAGGCGCCGCCGGGCTGGCCGTCCTCCGGCGAGAACAGCAGGCAGCCACGCTCCGTACCCGCCGCCACGGTCCCGGTCACGGTGACGAGGCGGCCACGCCCTCCGACCGGTCCGACCGGTCCTGAGCTCGACGGGCTGGGGGCGGCCGTCGACGCGCTCGAGGTCGTCGTCGTGCTTGGCGAGGCGGTCCCGCAGGCGGCCAGGCCGAGCATCGCGACCAGTGACGGGACCGCCGAGCGCGCGCGGAGGGGCCTCATGTACCCATCCTGCGCCAGACTGTCGGCATGGTCGACACCTGGCTCCCCGCATACCTGCCCAACCCGGACCGCTACGGCCCCATGCCCTACCGCAAGGTGGGCCAGAGCGGCCTGCACCTCCCGGCGGTCTCGCTGGGCCTGTGGCACAACTTCGGCGACGACAAGCCGTTCGAGGTGCAGCGGGCGATCCTGCGCCGGGCGTTCGACATCGGCATCACGCACTTCGACCTCGCCAACAACTACGGCCCGCCGTACGGCAGCGCCGAGGTCAACTTCGGCCGCCACTTCGCCGCCGACTTCAGGCCCTACCGCGACGAGCTCGTCATCAGCACCAAGGCCGGCTACGACATGTGGCCCGGCCCCTACGGCATCGGCGGCTCACGCAAGTACCTGCTCGCCAGCCTCGACCAGAGCCTGCAGCGCATGGGCCTGGACTACGTCGACATCTTCTACAGCCACTGCCCGGACGAGGACACGCCGCTCGAGGAGACCATGGGGGCGCTCGCCACCGCGGTGAAGCAGGGCAAGGCGCTGTACGCCGGCATCTCGAGCTACTCCGCCGAGCGCACCGAACGCGCGGCCGAGGTCCTCGCCGAACTGGGCGTCCCGCTCCTGATCCACCAGCCGAGCTACTCGATGCTGAACCGGTGGGTCGAGGGTGGCCTGCTCGACACCCTCGGCGAGCGGGGCATCGGCTGCATCGCCTTCAGCCCCCTCGCGCAGGGGATGCTCACCAACAAGTACCTCGGCGGCGTGCCGGAGGGCTCCCGCGCGGCGCAGGGCAAGTCGCTGTCGCCCGACCTGCTCACCGACGAGTCGCTGGCGCACATCCGCAAGCTCGACGACCTGGCCACCGAGCGCGGGCAGTCGCTGGCGCAGATGGCGCTGGCCTGGGTGCTGCGCGACGAGCGCGTCTCCTCCGTGCTCATCGGCGCCTCCTCGGTCGCCCAGCTCGAGGACTCCGCCGCCGCGGTGGCCAACCTGCGCTTCACCGACGCCGAGCTCGAGGAGATCGACCGCGACGCCGTCGAGGCCGGCATCGACCTCTGGCGCGGCAAGTCCGAGATCGCCTGAAGGAGGCCGGGGTCCGGATTCTGAGATTTCCCGGCCTCCCGTTATCTTTGGCTCCAGCAAGGCCCTATGTGAGCGCCGCCACAACCGGCGCAACCAGCCTGCCGCGCAACGCCAGCAGCGGTGACCCCGCATGGGTCGTCGCGGCCCGAGCCGAAGGGCCCGCCATCGCGGGTCCGGAGGAAGAAGGAGTGCCTGTGAGCGACAACGCTGTCGCCAGTACCGGTGAGCAGGCCGGCACCCGTCCCGCCGAGGACGACGTGCTGGCAGAGCTGACCGCCCCCGTGCCCGAGGTCGGAGACGGCGGACCCGAGATGGTCCAGCTGCTCACGCCCGAGGGCCAGCGGGTCGAGAACGCCGAGTACGACGAGTACGTCAAGGACCTGACCGACGAGGACCTGCGCGGCTTCTACCGCGACCTCGTCCTCATCCGCCGCGTCGACGCCGAGGCCACCGCGCTCCAGCGCCAGGGCGAGCTCGGCATCTGGGCCAGCCTGCTGGGCCAGGAGGCGGCGCAGGTCGGCTCCGGCCGCGCGATGCGCCCGCAGGACTACGCCTTCCCGACCTACCGCGAGCACGGCGTCGCCTGGTGCCGCGGGGTCGACCCGCTCAACCTCCTCGGGCTCTTCCGTGGCGTCAACCACGGTGGCTGGGACCCCAACGAGAAGAACTTCCACCTCTACACGATCGTCATCGGCGCCCAGACGCTGCACGCGACCGGCTACGCGATGGGTATCCAGCGCGACGGCGACGTGGGCACCGGCGACGCCGACCGCGACGCCGCGGTGATCGCCTACTTCGGCGACGGTGCCTCCGCGCAGGGTGACGTCAACGAGGCGTTCGTCTACGCCGCGGTGAACAACGCCCCGGTCGTGTTCTTCTGCCAGAACAACCAGTGGGCCATCTCCGAGCCCAACGAGCGCCAGACCCGTATCCCGCTCTACCAGCGGGCGCGCGGCTTCGGCTTCCCGGGCGTGCGGGTCGACGGCAACGACGTCCTCGCCGTCTACGCCGTCGCCAAGCAGGCGCTCGACGCGGCCCGCTCCGGCCAGGGCCCGACCTTCGTCGAGGCCTACACCTACCGCATGGGGGCGCACACGACGTCGGACGACCCGACCAAGTACCGCGTCTCCGCCGAGGTCGAGGTGTGGAAGCACCGCGACCCGATCGAGCGCCTCAAGTCCTACCTCGTGCACACGGCGAAGGCCGACCAGGAGTTCTTCGACGCGGTGGACACCGAGGCCGACGAGCTGGCCGCGCACGTCCGCGAGGGCTGCCTGTCGATGCCCGACCCGACCCCCGACTCGATGTTCGACCACATCTACGTCGAGGAGCACCCGGTCGTCGAGGCCGAGCGCAGGGAGTTCGCCGAGTACCACGCCGGATTCGCCACGGAGGGTGGTCACTGATGGGCACCATGACGATCGCCAAGGGCATCAACAACGGTCTGCGCGCCGCCATGGAGCGCGACCCCAAGGTCGTCCTCATGGGTGAGGACATCGGCAAGCTCGGTGGCGTCTTCCGCGTCACCGACGGCCTGCAGAAGGACTTCGGCGAGGACCGCGTCATCGACACCCCGCTCGCCGAGGCCGGCATCGTCGGCACCGCGATCGGCATGGCGCTGCGCGGCTACCGCCCCGTGGTCGAGATCCAGTTCGACGGCTTCATCTACCCGGCGTTCGACCACATCGTCAGCCAGGTCGCCAAGATGCGGGCCCGCTCGCTCGGCAAGATCAAGCTGCCCATGGTCATCCGCATCCCCGTCGGTGGTGGCATCGGCGCGGTCGAGCACCACTCGGAGTCCAACGAGGCCTACTTCGCCCACACCGCGGGGCTGAAGGTCGTCTGCTGCTCCAACGCCGAGGACGCCTACTGGATGATCCAGCAGGCCATCGAGTCCGACGACCCGGTGCTGTTCTACGAGCCCAAGCGCCGCTACTGGGACAAGGGCGAGGTCGACGAGTCGGCCGCGCCTCGCGAGCTGCTGCGGGCCAACGTCCTGCGTGAGGGCACCGACGCGACGCTGGTCGCCTACGGCCCCATGGTCAAGACCTGCATGCAGGCCGCCGAGGCGGCTGCCGCGGAGGGGAAGAACCTCGAGGTCATCGACCTGCGCACCCTCAGCCCGCTCGACCTCGACACGGTCGCCGCGTCCGTGGAGAAGACCGGCCGGACCATCGTCGTCCACGAGGCCTCGACGTTCCTCGGCATGGGCGCCGAGATCGCCGCGGCCCTGCAGCAGCGCTGCTTCTACCACCTCGAGGCCCCGGTGCTGCGGGTCGGCGGCTACAACCTGCCCTACCCGCCCAGCAAGCTCGAGGAGGAGTTCCTCCCCGACCTCGACCGCGTCCTGGACGCAGTCGACCGCTCGCTGGCTTTCTGAGAGGGACGCGAATACCCATGAGCACCAAGGAATTCAAGCTCCCCGACCCGGGCGAGGGCCTGACCGAGGCCGAGATCGTCACCTGGAACGTCAAGGTCGGCGACACGGTCAAGGTCAACGACATCGTCGTCGAGATCGAGACGGCGAAGTCGCTGGTCGAGCTCCCCGTCCCGTTCGCCGGCACCGTCACGGCGCTGCTCGTCTCCGAGGGTGACACGGTCGAGGTCGGCACGCCGATCATCGCCGTCGACACCGCCGGCGGCGCCGGCACCGGGGCACCGACGAGCGTCCAGGACGCCGGCGCGCAGCGCGCCGTCGAGCCCGGTATGGAGGGCAGCCCGGCTCCCAAGATGGAGAAGGCGGCCGCCGAGGAGGAGGCCATCGAGGAGGGCAAGATCGGCGGGACCACGTCCACCGGTCGCACCGCCGTCCTCGTCGGCTACGGCGTCAAGCAGACCGAGGCCGTGCGCCGCCCCCGCAAGGGTGCGCCGTCCGTTGCCTCGGCGGCCGCTCCGGCTCCTGTCGCTCCCGCACCCGTCGCTCCTGCGGTCCAGCAGCCGACGCCTCGCGCCGAGGAGCCGGTCGCGGCTCCCGCGGCCCGCGTCGGTGGCGGTCGGGCGCTGGCGAAGCCTCCGGTCCGCAAGTACGCCAAGGACCTCGGGGTCGACCTCGACGCGGTCTCCGGCTCCGGCGAGGGCGGCATCATCAGCCGCGCCGACGTCGATGCCCACGCCGACGGCACGGCGGCCACCACCCAGCAGGGTGCCGTGGGCACCCAGCCGGCCGCCGCGGCGTACCAGGCCCCGGTGTTCACCCGCGGTGGCGAGCGCGAGACGCGCATCCCGATCAAGGGTGTCCGCAAGATGACCGCCCAGGCGATGGTCGGCAGCGCGTTCACGGCGCCGCACGTCACCGAGTGGGTCACCATCGACGCGACCGCCACGATGGAGCTCGTCGAGCGCCTCAAGAAGGACCGCGAGTTCAAGGACGTCAAGGTCACGCCGCTGCTGGTGCTGGCCAAGGCGATGGCGGTCGCGATCCGCCGCCACCCCGAGATCAACGCGACGTGGGACGAGGCCGCGCAGGAGATCGTGGTCAAGCACTACGTCAACCTCGGCATCGCCGCGGCCACCCCGCGGGGCCTCATCGTCCCGAACATCAAGGACGCCGACCAGATGTCGATGCTCCAGCTGGCCGAGGCCATCGGCGCGCTGACCGCCACCGCTCGTGAGGGCCGCACCCAGCCGGCCGACATGTCCGGCGGCACGATCACGATCACCAACGTCGGCGTCTTCGGCGTCGACACCGGCACCCCGATCATCAACCCCGGCGAGTCGGCGATCATGGCGTTCGGCGCCATCCGCCGCCAGCCGTGGGTGGTCACCGCCGCCGACGGCACCGAGACGATCGAGCCCCGCTGGGTCACCCAGCTGGCCCTGTCGTTCGACCACCGGCTCGTCGACGGCGAGCTCGGCAGCAAGTTCATCGCCGATGTGGGCGCTATCCTCGCCGACCCCGCGCGGGGCCTCGTCTGGGGCTGAGCGCAGCACCGTACACACGACGAAGGCCCGCACCGTGACCGGTGCGCGCCTTCGTCGTGCGGCGTTCGTCGTGTGGCGAACGGACCCCGCACGGCGCCTACTCGTCGCCGCGCAGGGTGAATGAGCGCAGCCGGTCGCCCGTGAACCACAGGGCCGCGACGGTCACGACCACCGCGGCGACCACGGCATAGCCTAGTCCCATCGACTGGTCCGGGACGGCGGAGCTGATCGCCGCCGCGACCTCGCGGCCCCACGCGCCGATGGCCACCCACCGGATCCCGTCGAGGACGCTGCCGAGCACGCCCTCCCAGAGGAGGGCGAAGAGCAGCCCGACGACCACGGCGTGCCGGGTGAAGGCCGCCAGCCCGAGGAACAGCGCGGTGTAGGCCGTGCCGGCCACGGCCGCTCCCACTCCCCAGGCGGCCGCGCGGCGTGGGTCGCCCACGTCGAGGACCAGCCCGGCCGCGAACAGCGGGAGGGCCCCGAAGACCAGGGTCGCGGCCCAGGCGACGACGAACTTGCTCAGGGCGATGACGTGGCGGCTCACCGGCTTGGCCAGCAGGTACACGATCGACCCGTCGTCCACCTCGGGGCCGAGCACTGCCGTGGCGGCCAGCAGGGTGACCAGCGGGAGCGCGAGGGTGAAGCCGAGGTTGGCGACCGCCTCGTACCCCACGGACGGGTCGCTGGTCAGCGCGCTCACCACCACGGCGAGCACCAGGAGGACCCCGGGGATCAGGACCAGCACGATCCCGCGACGTCGGCCCAGCAGCGCCTGCCTGGAGAGCCGCAGGATGGTGCGGTTCATCGGCCGGCCCCCACGAGGTAGGAGAAGACGCTCTCGAGCGACTCGTCGGTGGGTGTGAGCTCCAGGATGCGTATGCCGCGCTGCTGGGCCACCTGCGGCAGCCGGACCGCGAACGCCCCGAAGTCGGACACCGACACGTCGACACCACCCGCCGGGCGCAGGGAGACGGAGAGCACCGAGGGGTCTGCGATGAGGGCGGCAGCCAGACCTCGGTCGTCGTCCCCGACGACGACGTACTGCACCGGGCGGTCGGTCATCAGCCGCCGGATCTGGCCGAAGTCCCCGGAGGCCGCGTGGCGCCCTGAGACGACGACCTCGATCTGCCGGGCCACCTGCTCGACCTCCTCGAGGATGTGCGAGCTGAACAGGACGGTGCGCCCCTCGGCACCCATCCGGCGCAGCAGGCCCATGAGGTGCAGCCGCTGCCGTGGGTCGACGCCGTTGAACGGCTCGTCGAGCAGGAGCACCGCAGGGTCGTGGACGAGGGCGGACGCCAGCTTGACCCGTTGGCGCATGCCCTTGGAGTAGGTCCCGATCCGGCGGGCGGCGGGCTCGCTCATCTCGACGACGTCGAGTGCTCGCTGGGCGGCGGCGCCGGGGTCCACCAGTCCGTGCAGCTCGGCGTTGGCGAGGACGAGCTCGCGACCGGTGAGGTAGCCGAAGCTGAGCTCGCGCTCGGGCACCAGGCCGATCGAGCGGTAGGCGTCGGTGTCGCGCCAGATCGGGTGTCCGTCCAGGGCGACGGTGCCGGCAGACGGCGCGAGGAACCCCGACATGAGCGCGATCAGGGTCGTCTTGCCCGCGCCGTTGGGCCCGAGCAGCCCGGTCACGCCGGGCCGGACGGTCATCGAGATGCCGTTGACCGCGACGACGTTGCCGTACCACCGCGACGCCTTGTCGATGGTGATGACGCTCATGCTGTCGCCACCCTCCGGTAACGCCAGACCAGGGCTGCGACGCACGCCGCTGACAGGGCGACCAGGACCACCAGGTAGGCCGCCTGCATCGCGGTCCCTGTCGGGGGCGTCGGCCCGTGGGTGTCGGTCCAGGTGGACATCAGCCCCCGGTAGAGCGAGTACGGCGAGAAGAGTCCAGCGACCTCGCCCGCACGCGGGTGGCCCTCCTCCTGGGAGATGCCCTGGATCGCGGTGACGATGCCGTTGCCGATGAGCAGGACGGCGATCGTGGCGACGACGGCGAACCCGCGACGGGTCGACCAGGACGCCACCAGTCCGGCGACCCCGGTCAGTGCGAGTGCGAGGAGGAGCGCGAGGCCGACGGCGATCGCGGCGTCCCGGGTCTGGTCGGTGACGTCGAGCTCACCGAGCAGGGCCACGGCATACAGGAGCAGGATCGGGAGGAGGAGGAAGACGAGGGTCGCGCCGAGCAGGGAGCTCCACCGCGCGAGCGCGTAGGTGGAGGAGGGGAGCGGGCGGGCGAGGTAGAGCGAGATGGTGCCGTGTCGCAGGTCGCGCGAGAACAGGACCGGGGCCTGGGACGCGACGAAGATCCCCAGAAGGACCTGTGTCGTGGAGGCGTACTGGGCGTAGCCGATCGGCAGACGCTTGAGCCCGACGAACACCATCACCCCGCCGATCACGAGGGCCGGCATCAGGTTGATGCCCAGCAGCACGAAGGGCAGCACCTTCGACTTCCCCGAGCGGCCGAGCCCGAAGGCGTTGCGGAAGCCGGTGACGACCAGGGCGCGAGCGATGGCGGCGGGCCCCAGGCGTGGGCCGGTGTAGGGCCGGTAGCCCAGGTCGTGGATGACGCTGCCGCCTTCGGGGGTGGCGGACGTGGGGTCAGTCATGGGACACCTCCGGGCTCGACGCGGCTGCTCCGTCCGTGGCGAAGACGTCCTCGATGTGGCGGTGGTCGACCTGCAGCCGCACCAGTCCGAGCCCGAGGTCGCTGGCGGTGTCGCGGATCAGGTCGTGCACGTCGACCTGGTCCGACGCCCGCGCGGTGGCGTCGACGGTGAGCATGGTGCCGCGGGCGACGGTCGCGACCCCGGACCGGTTCAGGGCCTGCGCCATGCGGGCCTGCGCGTCGTCACCGAGGACCTCCACGAGCAGGACGCCGGTGGCGTCGAGGAACTCGTCGGTGCTCGAGGCCCGCAGGAGCCGGCCGCCGTCGAGGACGACGACGTGGTCGCTCACGCGCTCGAGCTCGCCGAGCAGGTGCGAGGTCACGATGACCGCGATCCCGAAGTCGCGCCCGATCCGCTGGACCAGTCCGAGCATCTCGTCGCGTGCCGCCGGGTCGAGCCCGTTGGTCGGCTCGTCGAGCAGCACGAGCCGCGGGTCGTGGGCGAGGGCCTGCGCCAGCTTGGCCTTCTGCTTCATGCCGGTGGAGTAGCCACCCATCGGGCGGTACCGCTCCTCGGCCAGCCCCACGTGGCGCAGCACCTCGGCGGCGCGCTCCCGGGCGGCGACCCGGGGGAGGCCGGACATCATCGCCATGTGCACGACGAAGTCGCTGGCACTGACGTCCGGAGGCAGGCAGTCGTGCTCGGGCAGGTACCCGACTGCCGCGCGGATCGCTGGTCCCTCGGTGGCGATCTCGTGCCCGAGGACCCGCGCGCCGCCGCGGGTCGCGGGGACGAGGCCGAGCAGGATCTTGAGCAGGGTGGACTTGCCCGCGCCGTTGGCCCCGACGAGACCGGTGGTGCCCGCGCCGATCTCGAGGTCGAGCGCGTCCAGCGCGAGGACGGAGCCGTAGTCCTTGGTCAGGCCCCGGGTCTGCACGACGGCTTCCACGGACGTCACCCTAACCACGAACCCCGGGCGAGCCGATGGGCTCGCCCGGGGTTCAGGGGCGGATCAGGGACGACCCTCAGTGCGCGGCGGCGGGCGGTGCCGCCGCAGCGGCCTCCGCGTCGGCCTTGTCGGCGGCGCCGCGCTCGGAGTATGCCGACCCGCCGCGCAGCTCGACGTGCGGCAGGAGCAGCATCACGAGGAAGCCGATGACCATGACCGCCCCGCCGGCGAGGAACACCGTGTCCATCGCCGAGGAGAAGCCCTCGAGGAACGGCTTGGCCAGCCGCGGGTCGAGCTGGTTGAGGAACGAGGAGTCCTTGAGCACGCCACCGGCGGCACCGGTGCCTCCACCCTGCTGGGCGGCCTGCATGCTCTGGGCGAACGCGGCGTTGGCCGGGTCCTTGAGCGCGGCCTGGAACTCGGGCGTGCCCTTCGCGGCCGCCATCGCCGTCGTGATCTTGTCGGGCACCGTCGAGAACAGGATCGACAGGAACACGGCCGTGCCCAGCGTGCCGCCGATCTGGCGGGTGAAGGTGGCCGACGACGTCGCGACGCCGATGAGGCGCGGCGACACGGCGTTCTGCACGGCGAGGGTGAGCGGCTGGAAGTTGAAGCCGAGTCCGAGGCCGAAGAACACCATGACGATGCCGGTCTGCCACAGCGGGGTGTCCGCCTTGACGTAGTGGAAGACGAACAGAGCCAGGGCCAGCAGGGCCGAGCCGATGATCGGGAAGCGGCGGTAGCGGCCGGTGCGGCTGATGATCTGGCCCGACAGGATCGAGCCGAACATGATGCCGAGCGTCAGGGGCAGCAGCAGCAGGCCGGCCTTGGTCGGCGACGCACCCTTGACGATCTGCAGGTAGAGCGGGAGGCACGCGAGGCCACCGAACATCGCCATGCCGATGAGCACCGAGGCGCCAGAGGCGACGCCGACCGTGCGGTTCTGGAACAGCGTGAGGGGCAGCAGCGCCTCGTCCTTCATCGCGCGCTCCACGAGCAGGAAGGCGATGACGCCGACAACGCCGACGGCGTAGCAGGCGATCGAGCGACCGGAGCCCCAGCCCCAGTCGCGGCCCTGCTCGGCGACGAGCAGCAGCGGGACGAGCCCGAGGGAGAGGGTGACCGCGCCCCACCAGTCGATGCGGTGGTCGAGGCGGGTGTGGTTGAGGTGCAGGGTGCGGGCGACCACGAGCAGGGCGGCGATGCCGATCGGCACGTTGACGAGGAACACCCAGCGCCAGCCGTCGATGCCGAGCAGGGAGGACTGGCCGGCGAAGAAGCCGCCGATGACCGGGCCGAGGACGCTCGAGGTGCCGAACACGGCCAGGAAGTAGCCCTGGTACTTGGCCCGCTCACGCGGCGGCACGATGTCGCCGATGATGGCCAGCGCCAGCGAGAAGAGACCGCCGGCGCCGAGGCCCTGCACGGCGCGGTAGAAGGCCAGCTGCAGCATCGTCTGCGACAGCGTGCACAGGACCGAACCGACGATGAAGATCGTGATCGCCGCGGAGAAGAACTTCTTGCGGCCGTAGATGTCCGAGAGCTTGCCGTAGAGCGGGGTGACGATCGTGGAGGTGATGAGGTACGCCGTCGTGGCCCAGGCCTGCTGGTCCAGGCCCTTGAGGTCGTCGGCGATGGTGCGGATCGCGGTGGCCACGATCGTCTGGTCGAGGGCGGCGAGGAACATGCCCATCATCAGCCCGACGAGGATCGTCACGATCTGTCGGTGCGTCAGGGGGCCGTCCGTCGCTGCGGGTGCAGTGGCTGCCATGTGTCAGTTCTCCGTGGTGCTGGCGCCGGCCGTGGGGACTGCGGCGGCGGTGGGTGGGGTGGGGCGTCGGGCGGCGAAGGACTCGCGGGAGGTCTCCAGCGCCGACGCGAGGCGTTCGAGGTGGGCCGCGAAGTCGATGGCCTCCTCGGCGGTCCAGTCGTCCATGAGCTCGCGGAACCACTCGTTGCGCTGGGCCCGGATGGAGCCCAGCAGGGCGTGCCCCTCGTCGCTGAGGCGCACGACCTGGGCCCGGCCGTCGTCAGGGTCGCTGACCTTGTCGAGCAGGCCGTGGCCCACGAGGGCGCTGACCTGCCGGCTCACGGTCGACACGTCCGAGTGCACGCACTCGGCGAGCGCCGACACCCGCCGCGGCTCTGCGGCGAGGTTGAACAGGACGGGGTACGCCGTGGCGTCGACCGCGGGGTGGATGCGGGGGGCGTGCTGGCGCAGGGACTGCAGGAGCTTGACGAGCCGGACGAGGCCGACGCTGACGCGGTCGGCGGTCTCCCGGTCGAGGTGGTGCTGGTCGTGCTGGTGGGGCATGGGTGACCTTGGGATGGAAGTTTGCTTGCGACACACAAGTATCACGCACTATTTGCGCGACGCAACCAGTTTCCGACCGTGGAGGAAGGCGGGACGAAAAGCTGTCCGTTCGGCCGAGGTCAGGGGACGATGACGAGGTGCTCCAGCACCCGTCGCGCGACCGCCTCGTCACCGTGGACGGTGAAGTGGATGTCGTCGATGCCGCCGCGGCCCGCGGCCCGGCGGGTCAGGCAGTCGGTGGACAGCGTGATGGTGGTGAAGACGTCGTGCGGGTCGCCGTCGTGGGCGATGCCGGAGAAGAGCGGGATGCCGCGGGCCTTGCCCTCCTCGCCCGGCTCGACCCAGACGCCGGCGCGCCCCATGACCGGGCCGGTGGAGTCGATGATCACGACGTTGCCGGGCTCGATGCCGGCCTCCTTCGCCACCAGGCGGGGCAGCGCGGCGAAGAGCAGGTCCATGAACACGGCGGCCCCGCCCGAGTCGAGGTTGCCAGGCCGGCCGAGCGCCTGGCGGATGTCCTGCTCGTGCGTCCAGATGTCGAGGATCCGCCTGCGCAGGCTGTCGCCCACCGGGGCCGGCCCCCACGGTCCGCGGACCACGGTCTCGAGGGTGACACCGGGTTCGCTGAGCGCGGCGATCCTGCGGGCGGCCACGGTCTCCAGCTCGTCGACGACCTTCTGGCCCACCATGCGACGGCGCAGCTCGACCGACTTCTCGATGAACCGGCCGGCCTCGCCCCGGATGTGCGCGTAGTCGGGCACCTCCACCTTCGGGACGTCGCCGGTATGGAGCCAGGACTCCAGCCCCACGACGTGGCTGACCTGGTCCTTCACGGTCCAGCCGGGGCAGGCCGTCGGCAGGTCGAAGTCGGCGTCGGTGCACGACCGCCCGAGGTCGACGACCGCCTGGGTGGTCTGCTGGTAGGCCGACACGAGTCCGGCCAGGTCTTCGGGTGCTGCCGGGTGCAGGGGCATGTGGCCACCATACTTAGGCTGTCTCCATGACCTCACCCGCCGCGGTGTCCGCGAGACGGCAGGCGACGCCCCCGGCGCGGCTTCCGGGCGTGGCCCTGCTCGTGGCCGTGCTCGTGGCGATGCCGCTGGCGGCGGCGGTGGGCCAGGCGGCAGCCCCCGCGGTCGTCTCGGACCCCGGACCGGTCGTCCGCTGGGGAGTCCTCTACGCCCGGGTGGTGCACGACGTCGCCGCCTCGGCCACGATCGGCCTGCTGCTGTTCGCCGCGTTCATCGTCCCCGAGACCACGCGCACCCACCGCAGGGCCACCGCGATCCGCCTGGCAGGGCTCGCCGCCGTCGTCTGGGCCCTCGCCGCAGCGACCGGTGTGGTGCTCGGCATGGCCGACTTCATCGGCATACCGCTCTCCGACCCGGCCTTCGGGCAGCAGCTCGCGACCTTCGTCTGGAAGTTCGTGGCCTTCCGGGTCCAGGTGATCACCACTGCCGTGGCCGCGGTCATCGCCGTGGTCACCCTGCTGACCGCTGGTCGCACGGTGACCGCCTGGCTCGCCGTGCTCGGCGTCGCGGGCGTCCTGCCCCTGGCGCTCGCGGGGCACGCCGCCGGGGCCAGCGACCACAGCACCGCCGTCAACGCCCTGGCGGTCCACCTCGTCGCCGTCACGGTCTGGGTGGGTGGCGTCCTCGCCCTGGCTGCGCTGCGCCCCCTGCTCTCCGGGCCGGACCTGTCCGCCACGGCCCACCGCTTCTCCACGCTCGCGGGCTGGTGCTACGCCGCCGTGGCGCTCTCCGGCGTGCAGAGCGCGGTCCTGCGGGTCGGCGACTGGTCCAACCTCGCCACCCGCTACGGCGCGCTCGTCCTCGTCAAGACCGCCGCCCTGGTGCTGCTCGGGGCTGCCGGGTGGTGGCACCGCCGCAGCCTGCTGGCACGCCTGTCGGGCTCCACACCGGGCCTCGCGTTCACCCGCCTCCTCGTCGCCGAGCTGGCCGTCATGGGGGCGGCGGTCGGGACCGCGGTCGCCATGGCGCGCAGCGCCCCGCCGGTCTCGGACGCCCCGCTCCCGGACGCCTCACCCGCCTTCGTGCTCACCGGCTACCCCGCGCCACCGCCGCTCACGAGCAGCAGCTGGCTCACGACGTGGACCACCGAGTGGCTGTGGGTCGGGCTCGCCGCGCTCGCCGTGGGGCTCTACGTCGCCGGGGTGGTCCGGCTCCGCCGCCGCGGCGACGCCTGGCCCGTGCACCGCGTGGTCGTGTGGGTGCTCGGCTGGGCCATCTTCGTCTACGCCGTGTGCGGCGCCCCGGGCGTGTACGGCCGCGTGCTGTTCTCCATGCACATGGCGATGCACATGGTGGTCGCGATGCTCGTGCCGCTGCTGCTCGTGCCCGCGGCCCCGGTGCTGCTGGCGCTGCGTACCCTGCCTGCCCGCCCCGACCGCACGTGGGGACCGCGCGAGGTCATCCTGCAGGTCGTGCACTCGCGGGTCTTCCGCGCGTTCGCCAACCCCGTCGTCGCCGCGGCGCTGTTCTTCTTCAGCCTGGCGATCTTCTACTACTCGCCGCTGTTCGAGCTGGCGCTGCGCACCCACACCGGGCACGTGCTGATGCTGCTGCACTTCCTCGGCACCGGCTACCTCTTCGTCTGGGTGCTCATCGGGATCGACCCGGGCCCGCGCAAGTGGCCGCCGCTGATGCTGCTCGTCATCGTCTTCGCGACGATGAGCTTCCACGCGTTCTTCGGGGTGGTCATGACCGGCAGCACCACCGTGCTCGCCCCCGACTTCTTCGAGGTCGTCAAGATCCCGTGGATGACCGACGTCCTCGGCGACCAGCGCAAGGCCGGGGCCATCGCGTGGGGGATCGGCGAGGCGCCCACGGTGCTGCTCACCCTCATGGTCGCCGTCGCCTGGGTGCGCACCGACCGGGCCGAGACGACGCGCAAGGACCGGCAGGCCGACCGTGACGGCGACGCCGAGCTGGCCGCCTACAACGCCCACCTGCAGGAGCTCAGGAGACGCAGCGAGGGAAGGGGCTGAGCGCCGTGCGCGTCGCAGTCATCCAGGTCGCCTACGGCGACGACGAGCCCGTCGAGGCGCGGGTCGAGCGGGTCGCGGACCTCGTCCGGGCCCAGCGGGGCCACGACCTCGTGGTCCTGCCCGAGCTGTGGTCCGCCGGGGGCTTCGCCTACCGCGACTGGGACGCCCGCGCCCAGCCGGTGGACGGCCCGGTGGGGACCGCCATGGCCGAGGCAGCCCGCGATGCAGGCGTGATGCTGCACGCCGGCTCGATCGTCGAGCGACCTGCCGACGGTGAGACCGGGCCCGAGGGCCGTGGCCTCTGGAACACCTCGCTGGTCTACGGCCCTGACGGCAGCCTGGTCGCGACCTACCGCAAGATCCACCGGTTCGGCTTCGGCTCCGGGGAGCCCCGGCTCATGGACGCCGGTGAGGACATCGTGCTCGTCGACCTCCCGGGCGGCGCCGGTCGGGCGGGGCTGTCCACCTGCTACGACCTGCGCTTCCCCGAGCTCTACCGCCGCCAGCTCGACGCCGGTGCCACGGCCTTCATCGTGCCGGCTGCGTGGCCGGCCGCCCGGGTCCGCCACTGGACCCTGCTCGCGCACGCGCGGGCCGTGGAGGACCAGTGCGTCGTCATCGCGTGCAACACCGCCGGCACCCACGCCGGCACGCCGATGGGTGGTCACTCCCAGGTCATCGACGCCAAGGGTGAGGCGCTGGCCATGGCGGGGACTAGTGAGCAGGTGCTCCGTGTTGAGGTCGACATGGAAGCAGTGACCGCCTGGCGCGACCAGTTCCCCGTCCTTCAGGACCGCCGGCTGTGACCGCCCCGCCGACCTCTGCGCCGACCTCGGCATCCCCCCGCGCCGCCACCCGTCTGCGCGCGCCCGAGCTCGCCGGGCGCGGCTGGCTCAACACCGGTGGCGCCGACGTGCGCCTGGCCGACCTGCGGGGCCGGATCGTCGTCCTCGACTTCTGGACCTTCTGCTGCGTCAACTGCCTGCACGTCCTCGACGAGCTGCGGCCGCTGGAGGAGGAGTACGCCGACTCGCTCGTGCTCGTCGGCGTGCACTCGCCGAAGTTCGAGCACGAGGCCGACCCGGACGCCCTCGCCGCCGCGGTCGAGCGGTATGCCGTGCACCACCCGGTCCTCGACGACCCCGACCTCGTGACGTGGCAGGCCTACACCGCCCGCGCGTGGCCGACCCTCGTGGTCATCGACCCCGAGGGCTACATCGTCGCCTCCCTGTCGGGCGAGGGCCACGCCCACGGGCTGTCCGTGCTGGTCGAGGAGCTCATCGCCGAGCACAGCGCGAAGGGCACGCTGCGGCAAGGGGACTCGCCCTACTCCCCGCCCGAGCCCGCCGAGACCGCGCTGCGGTTCCCAGGAAAGGTCGCTGCGCTCGCCGACGGGTCGGTGGTCGTGTCCGACACCACGCACCACGAGGTCGTGTGGCTGGAGCCCGACCTGGTGACCGAACGCGGACGCTTCGGTGGCGAGGGGGTGCTGGCCGAGCCGCAAGGTGTGCTGGTGCTCCCCGAGGAGACGGCCCAGCGGGTGGGCTACGACGTCGTCGTCGCCGACTCGGTCAACCACCAGGTCACGGGGCTGCGGCTCGCCGACGGCTCGTGGACGACCCTGGCGGGCACGGGCCAGCAGCTGCGCGAGCGCTCCGGCAGCGGGCCGGCCCTGCGGCAGGACCTCTCCACGCCGTGGGACCTCGCCTGGTTCATCGACCGGGTCGTCATCGCCATGGCAGGCGTGCACCAGCTCTGGGCGCTGCACCTCGCCACCGACCCGGCCGACAACACGGTCGCCGTGCTCGGCGGCACCTCCGCAGAAGGCATCCGCGACGGCGCGGCCGACGAGGCGTGGTTCGCCCAGCCGTCAGGCCTCGCGGTGTCGGCCGACGGGACGCGGTTGTGGGTGGCCGACTCCGAGACCTCGGCCCTGCGCTCGCTCGACGTCACCGACGACGGGTTCGTCGTGACCACCCACGTCGGCCAGGGACTCTTCGACTTCGGCCACCGCGACGGCGCAGCCGACCAAGCGCTCCTGCAGCACCCGCTCGGCGTGACCGTGCTGCCGGATGGCTCGGTCGCCGTGTCGGACACCTACAACGGTGCGGTGCGACGGTTCGACCCCGTGGCCCGAGAGGTCAGCACCCTGGCCACCGGCCTGCGCGAGCCGTCCGACGCGATGGTCGAGACCGACGCCTCCGGGGCGACGCACCTGCTCGTCGTCGAGTCCGCGGCCCACCAGCTCGTACGGGTCCCGTTGCCTGACAAGGCGACTCGCGTCGACGGCCTCGCCCGCCAGACGCAGCGGCCCCGGACCGCCATCGCGGCGGGCGACGTGCGGCTCGAGGTCACCTTCACCCCGCCGACGGGCCAGAAGCTCGACCACCGCTGGGGCGACCCGACCTGGCTCATGGTCTCCGCGACACCCGAGCACCTGCTGCGGTCCGGCTCCGGCAGCGCCGAGGGGCTCACCCGGGTCCTCGACCTCGACCCCTCGGTTGGCGACGGCGTGCTGCACGTGTCGGTGCGCGCCGCCTCGTGCGACGGCGACCCCGTCACGGGCGAGGTGCCCGAGCATGCCGCCTGCCACCTCTACCAGCAGGACTGGGGGATCCCCGTCGTCCTGATGCAGGGTGCCCCGGCTGAGCTCACGCTCGACCTGCGCGGCGTCTGAGGGGCTGCTCCCGCGGCGCGGCATTCCTGCAGGTCAGGCGTTGCAGCACTACAGTCGTCGCACCGGGTCAACCCGAACCCGCGACAACCAGGAGTGAGCATGTACATCGGAGTCGGCATCTTCCTCATCGTCGTCGGCGCGATCCTGACCTTCGCCCTCAACGCCTCCGTCGACGCGGTCAACCTCGGCATGATCGGGTGGATCTGCATGGCCGCCGGGGTGCTGGCGATCCTGCTCTCGCTCGTCGTGACGAACCGTCGTACCGCTGCCGGTGGCTACTCCGCGCGCCGCGTCAGCCACACCGACCCCGCGACGGGCACCCGCGTGGACGAGGTCGACGTCGACCGCGACGGCCGCGTCTGACCGCACCTCACAGCACACCGCCACGGGGCGGGCCGGGTGAACCGGCCCGCCCCGCAGCATGTCCCGTGAGACGTCTCGTGGCAGGTCCCGTCAGCGGATGGGCCGCACGACGTTGCCCATCAGCCCGGTCTCGCTGAGGCTGATGCTGCGGACCCGGATGTCGGGCCCGTCGACGCGGTCGGCCTCGACGATCTGGTCGTTGCCGATGTAGAGGGCGACGTGGTGGATCGCCGACGGTGACTTGCTCGCGTCGGACCAGAAGACCATGTCGCCGGCCTTGCGGTTGGCGAGCGCGACCTTGTAGCCCTCGGCGTACTGCTGCGAGGAGGTGCTCGAGATCCGCAGGCCCGCACCCTGGTAGAACGCGTACTCCATGAGGCCGGAGCAGTCGAAGCCCACGGTGTTGCGGTCGTCGATCCCGCTGGGGCTGCAGCAGATCCCCTTCGTCGGGCCGGCGTAGTTGCCGCCGCCCCACGAGTACGGGTACTTGCCGGTCATCGACTCGGCGGCGTTGACCGTGGCCGTGACCCGGGCCGCGACGGTCCCGGTGCCGCTGCAGTCCGGGGCCACCCGGCCGTCGGATCCCGTGTAGATGTAGGCGTCCGAGACGAACCGGCCGGTGCCGATCTTGTCCCAGGTGGTCGTGGTTCCGTAGGTGCCCGTGACGCTGGTGCCGGCCGTCTGGCAGCTGATCGTCACCGCGGCCCCGTCGGCGACGGTGCCCACCGACGTGTACCCGGTGCCGGGACCGGAGCGGACGGTCAGCGCCGTACCTGCCGTGTTGACCGTGCCCGACGCGGCGCTCGCCGCCGTGGCGCCTGCCAGGGCGAGGCCTCCGGCCAGCAACGTGACGACCGCGGCGCGGGCGAACCCGGCCCTGCGTTGAAGTGCTCGCATGCTTCCTCCTTCGTTTCGTGGCCGGTTGGCCCATCGCAGGATCGCGCGGGCGGCAGAGGCGCGGACAGGGCCGGGGGTGGCCGGTCGGTGCCATGGCCGCGACGTGACGACTGCAGTGGTGTCGCTGGCCGCGGCGGCCGACCTACGTTCGGCGTCGAGCGGATGCCACCGGCGCCGCCGGCGGTGAACCTCCTACAGCCGCAACGACCCACGAAGGAGCTCGAAGACATGAAGAAGCTGTTCGCACGCACCGGCCGCCGCGGTGGTCTCGCCGTCGGTGGCGCTGCCGTCGCCATCGTCACCCTCGCCACGGCCGCCCTCGCGGCCGGTGGCACCGTCAACACCGCCGGTGCCCCGCTCACCGTTCGCTCCGGCCCCGGCACCGGCTACTCCGCCGTCGGCACCGTGAACGACGGCGCCTCCGTCACCATCAGCTGCCAGACCGCGGGCTCCACCGTGACGGGGACCTACGGCACCTCGAGCCTGTGGGACAAGATCGGCACCGGCCGGTTCGTCGCCGACGCCTACGTCTACACCGGTTCCGACAACGCCGTCGCCCCCGCCTGCTCCACCAGCAACACCGGCATGGTCGACGACTACCCGTACCGCGGCGCCACGTCGGGCATCGACCCGTGGAACTTCTACAAGGGCCAGTGCACGTCGTTCGCGGCGTGGCGCATCGTCGACCGCAAGAACGCCAACTTCTCCAACTCGTTCAAGGGCCAGCACTGGGGCAATGCCAACCACTGGGACGAGGCCGCCCGGGCCGCGGGCATCTCCGTGAACAGCACGCCGACCGTGGGCTCGGTCGCCCAGTCCGACGCGGGCAGCTACGGCCACGTCGCCTGGGTCGCCGCGGTCAACAGCGACGGCACCGTCACGGTGGAGGAGTACAACTACGCCTCCCCCGACCACTACGGCACGCGCCGCGTCTCCAAGGGCAGCTTCGAGTACATCCACATCGGCTGACCCCGACTCCCACCGGGCACCCCTGCGACTGACGGCACTCGTCGTCGACCGCCGCCGGCGGCAGGACCGTGGCCCCGCACCCCTCCCGGGTGCGGGGCCACGGCTCGTCAGCCGACCGGTACGTCCGGGTGGCCGGGGCCGGGCACCCAGCCGCGGTGGGCGGCGAGGACGCCCGCCTGGAACCGGCTCTGGGCGTGGAGTGCATCCACCGCCTCCGACACCAGCCTGCGCACGGTGCGCACGGACACTCCCATGCGGCGCGCGATCGCCTCGTCCTTCTGGCCCTGCGCGAGGAGGGTCACGACCTGGCGGATCCGGGCCTCGCTGAGGTGCGGGTCACCGGGCAGCTCGGTCGGCTCGGCCGGCAGGGGCGTGCTGTCGTGCCAGATCTCGTCGAACAACGCGGCCACCGGGGCGGTCAGCGCCCCGTGCACCACCATCGCCCCGGCGGTGAGGTCGACGCCCTGCGGGATGACGGCCGAGCTGTTGTCGATGACGACGGCGAGCATCGGGGGTGCCGGGTGCGCCCGCACCTGCGCCCCGAGGGCGACGGTGCGTCGCAGGTAGGCGTCCCAGTGCGGCGTGGCCAGCGAGACCTCGGAGACGATGGTGCGCAACGAGATCCCGCGCTCCAGCAGGGACGTGTCGAGGCGCAGCGAGGCCTCGGTGGCCCGCACCGAGAACGCTTCCCCGGGCACCATGCTGGCCGCCTGGCGGGTGGCCGAGGCGGTCAGCTGGTAGAGCCTGGACCGGACCACGCGAAAGCCCTCGAGCTGCTCGACGAGGCCGTCGTCACCCACCGTGCTGCGGCTCGCGACGAACGAGTCGACGAGCTCGCCGATGGAGGTGCGGGTCGCGTCGACCTCCCGCTGCCGGGCGAGCAGCCGCTCCTCCTCGCGGGCGATGAGCACCTCCACGGCCTGGTCCGGGGGCAGCGCGAGGTAGTGGTGCAGCCGGCCGTCGCCCGGCTCGACGAGGGTGAGCCCGGCCAGGTGGTCGAGCTCGGTGCGGATGTCCTGGTCGCCGAGCCCCAGGTACGCGGCCAGCTCCTCGATGCCGGCCCGCGGCAGCTGCAGCATGGCGCGGTACACCTCCTCGGTGCGCTGGTCGACGCCGAAGGACTGAAGCATGGATTCCCCCCTGTGTCCGCCGGCCGTGCAGCCGGTCTGGGCAGATGCCGTCTTTATACCCCTTCGTCCTCGCCGCGGACGGGAGTCTGCACGGTCCGCACCAAGCCCTTGCCGTTCCCTTGCCATCTCCTCGCCTTCCCGACGGCGAGGTGTCACCAACTGGTCACGTCCACTCGGTGCCAGCCGTTCGTCTTCCCCTGCTGCGCCAGGCGGTCCACGCTCGTCCCGGGGGGACCGCAGCAGGCGGTTCACGTCAGATGGGGAGACACAGATGAAGCGCAGGTCCCGGATCGTCAGCACCGCCGTCGCCGCGATGGTGCTGGCCGTGCTCGCGGCGCCCGTGGTGGCCTCGGCCGCCGACCACCACGCAGGCCTCTCGTCGCACGCGGCGTCGCCCGCCTCGTCGGGTCACGTCGCGGCCATCGGCTGGCCCGGCGACGACGTCAAGCCCGGTCACGAGCCCGGCTGAGCGACTGTGTACCCCGTCGAGGCGACGATCCGCCTGCGCGCCGAGTCGCGCGTGGGGACCGTCGACGCCTCGGCGGGGTCGCTGCTCGGGCTGGCGGGGACGGGTGCGGTCGAGCACGTCTCGGTGCTGGCCACGGATCCGTGGCTGCTGCGGGCGGTCCTGTTCGTGCGGGCCGAGCGCGCGCTCGGTGCCGAGCAGGCGGCCCGGGTCGCGCTGTGGCAGTGGTGCCACGACGTCGGGGGCGCCGAGCTGCTCGAGTGCTCGGCCGTGCTGGGTACGGCGCCACGGACCGCGCCCGGCCGGGCCTGAGCGGGGGTGTGGAGAAGGGCTGGCCTCCGGGGGGAGGCCAGCCCTTCTCGTGGTGCGGTGCTGAGTGCGAGTGGCGTCAGAACGCGGACTCGGGCACGTCCATCAGCGCGTTGTCGGTCGCCTCGGCGATGGCCCGCTCGGCGGCGATCTTCGGCAGGACGGTGCGGGCGAAGAACGAGGCCGCGGCGATCTTGCCCTGGTAGAAGTCGGTGTCCTTCTGGGTGGTGCCGCCGGCCTCGAGCGCGGCGTGCGCGACCTCGGCCTGGCGCAGCAGGAGCCACCCGATGACGAGGTCACCGGCTGCCAGGAGCAGGCGCGAGGTGTTCTGGCCGACCTTGTAGAGGTTGGTGACGTCGCCGCCGTCCTGGCGCGGGTCGGACTTCATGAGCTCGCCGACCATGTAGCCGAGGATGCCCTGGACGTCCTCGAGGCCCTTGCCGAGCAGCTCGCGCTCGGTGGTGAGGAACTGGCCGCCCTCGCCCGCCTTGGCGAACTCCTGGATCTGCAGGGCGAGGTGCGACAGTGCCTGCGCCTTGTCCTTGATGATCTTGCGGAAGAAGAAGTCGAGCCCCTGGATCGCCGTCGTGCCCTCGTAGAGGGTGTCGATCTTGGCGTCGCGGATGTACTGCTCGATCGGGTAGTCCTGCAGGAATCCCGAACCGCCGAGCGTCTGCAGGGACTCGGTGCCGAGCAGGACCCAGGCGCGCTCGGAGCCGACGCCCTTGACGATGGGCAGCAGCAGGTCGTTGACGCGGCTCGCCAGCTGGGCCGGGCTGTCGTCCGCGAGCTCCTCGGTGCCGCTGGCGAGCTGGGCCTGGTCGACGGTGTCCTGCTGGGTGGCGGTGAACATCACCAGTGCACGCAGGCCCTCGGCGTACGCCTTCTGGGTCATGAGCGACCGGCGCACGTCCGGGTGGTGCGTGATGGTCACGCGCGGGGCGGACTTGTCGGCCTGCTGCGTCAGGTCGGCGCCCTGCACGCGCTCCTTGGCGTAGTCGAGGGCGTTGAGGTAGGCCGTCGACAGCGTGGAGATGGCCTTGGTGCCGACCAGCATCCGTGCGTGCTCGATGACGCGGAACATCTGCGCGATGCCGTCGTGGATCCCGCCGGTGAGGGTGCCGACGGCCGGCTCCTTCTCACCGAAGGTCACCTCGCACGTCGTGGAGACCTTGAGGCCCATCTTGTGCTCGAGGTTGGTGACGTAGGCGCCGTTGCGCTCGCCGAGCTCACCCGTCTCGAGGTCGACGTGGAACTTGGGGACGATGAACAGCGACAGGCCCTTGGTGCCGGGACCGGCGCCCTCGGGGCGGGCCAGCACGAAGTGGATCACGTTGTCGGTCATGTCGGACTCGGCCGAGGTGATGAAGCGCTTCACGCCGGTGACGTTCCAGGTGCCGTCGGCGTTCTCGGTGGCCTTGGTGCGCCCGGCGCCGACGTCGGAGCCCGCGTCGGGCTCGGTCAGCACCATGGTGCAGTGCCAGCCCTTCTCGACGATCCAGCGCGCGAGCTTCTTCTGCTCGTCGGTGCCGAGGATGTGGAGCAGCTTGGCGAACGAGTAGGAGGCCGCGAACATCGCGATGGCGGGGTTGGCGCCGAGGACCATCTCGTTCATGGCCCACTTCAGCGACGGCGGGGCGACCGTGCCGTCGAGCTCGCCGGGGACGTCGACGGCCCAGAAGCCGGACTCGACGTACGCGGCGTACGACTTCTTGAAGCTCTCGGGCATGGCCACCGAGAAGGTCTTCGGGTCGTAGACCGGCGGGTTGCGGTCGGCGTCGCTGAACGACTCGGCGAGCTCGTGCTCGGAGAGGCGCGCGACCTCCTTGAGCATCTCGCGGGCGGTGTCCTCGTCGACCTCCGCGTAGGGGCCCCGGCCGAGGACGTCCTGGCGGCCGAACACCTCGAAGAGGTTGAACTCCAGGTCTCGCAGGTTGCTCTTGTAGTGGCCCATGGCGGGCACCTCCGCACGTGTCGCACATCGTCGTCGCCGGTCGTACTGGCCGGTAACTTCCATCGTGCTACTGGCGGGTAACGAATGCAAGCCCTCCTGACGTGACATCGGCCGCTCGGACGAGGGCTGCCGCGGCCCCTGTGCGAGGGGACCTCCGGCCGGTGTCGGAGGAGCAGGGCGTCCGTAGCCTCGAGTGGTGACCGAGGAGCTGGCGTACGAGGTCGTGGACCACCTGCCCGACGGGGTGGAGCTGCGCCGGTACCCGGCCCACGGCGTCGCGGAGGTCACCGTCCGCGGCTCGCTGGGCGGGGCAGGGAACATCGCCTTCGCGCCCCTGTTCTCGTACATCAGCGGCAGCAACCAGCCCCGGTCCTCCGTGGCCATGACGGCCCCGGTCGTGCAGCAGCCCTCCGCGCGACAGCCGGCCGACACCGGCCGCTCGTTCACGGTCTCCTTCGTGCTTCCTGCCGGCATGACCGCGGAGACGGCTCCCCAGCCGGCCGACGACCGTGTCAGCCTGCGGACCGTGCCACCGGCCGTGAGCGCAGCCGTCCGCTACTCCGGCCGCTGGAGTGCCTCCGCGTACGAGAGGCACCGGGACCGGCTGCTCGCGGCCGTGGAGGCGGCCGGCCTGCACCCGGTCGGTCAGCCCCGGTGGCTGCGCTTCGACCCGCCGTTCACGCCATGGTTCCTGCGCCACAACGAGGTGGTCGTCGACGTGGCTGAGCCGACGCAGCCGTGAGGCCGCCTGTCTGCACGGGAGGAGCCCACCCGCCATACTTCCGGGGTGGACGACGACACCCGCAGCCAGCCCGCACCCGCAGGCCGTGACGGCGCGACCCCTGGAGGGGGCGCCGGCGCCCCGGGGGCGCAGGCCGTGCTGGGGTTGGCCCGGGCCGACCTCGAGGCGGGACGGGAGTGGAAGGCGCGCGACCGGCTGACCTCCCACGTCGCAGGCACCTGGGACCCGGAGGCGTTGGGGCTGCTCGGGGAGGTGCACGCCCGGATGCGCGACCTGCCGTCCGCCGGCGCAGCGTGGTTCGGCTCGACCCGCCGTGGGGCCGAGGTCGATGCGGCCGTCGAGGCCTGGCGCGAGCGGCACGCCGACAGCTTCGTGCAGATGTGGCACAGCCTGCCCCGCTCGGTGCGCGAGCACGAGGGCAACGCCCGGGTGGACGCCCTGCGCCGGCGGGTCGAGCGCGACCAGCCGGCACCGGTCGACCACGCCGAGGGCGACGGCAGCGGTGGGGTCGACGCCGCCGTCATCATCGCCATCGCGCTCGGCGTGCTCTTCGTGGTGTGCGCCGTGATCGGGTTCGTCACGCTGCTCGGCTGGCTCGTCCCCTGACCGACTCACCCGCACGGACCGCCCTGCTGGCCCAGGTCGCGGACCTGGTGCCGCCGGCGGTCGGCGACGACTGCACGCGCATCGGGGTCGACGGCGTCGACGGTGCGGGCAAGTCGACGTTCGCCCGGGAGCTGGCCGAGGCGCTGCGGCGCCTGGGCCGTCCTGTGGTCGAGCTGACCGTCGACGACTGGCACCACCCGCGGGAGCGGCGGTATGCGCGCGGGCGTCGTTCTCCTGAAGGGTTCTGGCTGGACTCCTTCGACTACGAGCGCCTCGTCACCGAGTGCCTCCGTCCGCTCGGACCGGGCGGTACGCGGCGCTACCGGGCGGCCGGGCACGACCTCGGGACCGACCGGCTCCTGTTCGACGAGCTCGACAGCGCGCCGGCGGGGGCAGCCGTGGTGGTGGACGGGCTGTTCCTGCACCGGGCCGAGCTCGAGGGGGCGTTCGACCTCACCGTGTTCGTCGACGTGCCCTTCGAGGTGTCGGCGGCGCGGATGGCGGTGCGCGACGGCTCGCCACCCGACCCGGCCCACCCCGACCTGCGCCGGTACGTCGAGGCGCAGCGGACCTACTTCGCGGAATGCGCGCCCCGCGACCGCGCCGACCTGGTGGTCGACAACACCGAGCTCGACGCGCCGTACCTCGTGCAGGCACCACTCGACTGACCCTCGACCTCCATCGACCGGCGCTCGGGCGACGTCGGCGTGGGGTCGGCGCGGGGTCGGCGCGGCAGCGAGGGGCTGTCGGTGGGTCGTGCCACGCTCGTCGGCATGGACACCACATCGAACGTGCTCTTGCTGCACGCCGAGCTCGCCCGGTGCGACGTCTGCGCGGCCGAGCAGCTCCTCATGCCGACCGACGACGGAGGGCTCTGCTGCACCGCGTGCGACGCCGCCGTCTTCGTCCTCCCCGGCCCGTGGGGCGAGGTCGCGCCCAGCCTGACCGAGCGCCGTTCCGCCTGAGGCTCCGCTCTGGGGCGTTGCGGCTCAGCGCGCGGCGCGAAGGTCGGGCGCGCCCCAGCGGGCCAGGTGGTGCCACACCTTCTTGAGCCGCTGCGGGTCGTGCGCTCCCGACAGTGCGGCAGCCCCGATGACGGCGGGGTCGAGGACGCCCTCGACCGCGACCTTCTCGGCGAGGGCCACGACCTCCGGCCCGCGGTACCCGGGATGGCGACGGACCGTGTCGAGGTCCACCACGAAGCCCTCGTGCCACTCCAGGGCGCACGGCAGGTCGCGCGCGGCGCGCTCGACGTCGGACCCGCGGTAGACGGGGTCGAGGACCAGCGCCTCCACGTCGAGGGCGAGGTCGACGACCCCGTGGACGTGCGCCTCGACGTAGCTGTCGAGCTCCTCGACCGTGCCCGCGGCGAGGTCGTCGTCGGCTCGCCGCGTGAGGTCGAGCGCGGTGGCGGTCCCGAGGTGCTCGGGCTCGAAGACGGAGTCGGGGTAGCAGAACGTCGTCCGCTCCAGCGTGTGCGCAGCGAGCCGGAGGTGCGCCGAGCCGAACCGCGGGGCGCCGCCCACGCTGCGCAGCCGATGGTTGAGCGCGCCGTACTTGGGTCGCTGGTCGGCCGGCGCCCGGTCGTAGGCGCCACCGAAGATGCGTTGCTCCCAGCGCCACCGGTCGCCACCCGGGTGCGCGGTGAGGCCACCGTTGCTCGTGCCGGTCTCGAACTGGGAGCGGTAGGCGCCGGCGGTCGCCAGGGCCCGCAGGATCGGGACGCCCTGGTGGAGGCGGTCGGGGTGGAAGTTGAGCGTGACCCGCAGCGACGGGTCCACCGCAGTGCCTCGGGCGGCGCGCTGCACGTGGGTGACCGCGGCCGCGGCCCACGTCGACAGGTCAGTCACGCGGAGAGCCTGCCACGGTCGCCCGTCGGCCCACCTGCCTTTTCTCGTCCTACCTGCGGACCTGGCTGGCGGGAGGGGCGGCGATCTCGTAGTCGTCCCAGTGCGAGTACCGCACGGTGCGTGAGCGGTCCGACGCCGTGTAGCTCACCGGTCGGCCGTCGAGGTCGAGCTCCCAGGTGCCGGGGATGGCTGTCCTCTTCGAGTCGGAGAACTTGCTGCCCTGGCTCTCGGGGTCCGTCGGGGCGGAGACGGTCCACCCCTTGCGACCGACGGCCTTGACCCTGACCTTGCCGGCCGCGTCGATCGCGGCGTACCGGTCGATCGCCCGGCAGTCGCCCGACCAGACGTCGTCGACGAGGTTGAGGGCGTCGGCGACGGCTTGGGAGGGCATGTCGGTCTGGTCGCTGCTGAGGTCCACCTCCAGCCAGGACTGCGCCGATCCGGGACGGTCCTGCACGTAGGCCGTGTTGCGGACGACCCGCAGCTCTGCGACGCCCTTCACCGGGTTCGTCACCAGGAAGTCGCTGCCACCCACCTCGGCCACGCACGTCACGGCGCTGTCGGCCGTGGTGGTCTCCAAGCGGACCGTCGCACCCTCGGTCCGCTCGAGCAGCTGTGCGGCGAACTCCGTGCCCGTCAACGTCCCGCCCACGCGGTAGGCGGGTGCCGCGGGAGTCGACGGGGACGGGCTCAAGAGCGACGAGCTCGAGGAGGCCGAGGTCGAGGGTGTGGCGGCGGCCGTGGTGGCAGTGCCGCCGGAGTCGTTGCCGGGGGAGGTGGCTGCGAACCGCGGCAGCTCGTCACCCGAGGCGCACCCCGCCGCGAGCGCGACGACGCAGGCCAGAGCCACCGCGGTGGCAGGTGCCCGTCCCATCGTCCCCCCTGACCGTCGCACCGTGCGACGCGCCGGAGTCTGCCACGATGGACGGCCCGGACGAACAGGACACGGCTGAGCATGATCCTTCCCGAGGTCAGGGACCCGCGGTTCGTGACGATCCGCCGTGGCGGCACCCTCACCGACGCCGACCACCACCTGTTGGCCCTGTGGGCGGCGACCTGCGCGGAGCACGTCCTCGAGCTGTTCGAGTCGGTCCGGCCCCACGATCTGCGGCCGCGTGACGCGGTCGAGCACGCCCGGCTCTGGGCTGCGGGCGAGGTGGCGATGATGCGGGCGCGGGCGGCCGGCGGCCACGCCATGGGCGCCGCCCGCGACCTGCGTGGGGCGCCGAGGTTCGCCGCGTACGCCGCAGGCCAGGCGGCCGTCGTCGCGCACGTGGCGGCGCACGAGCTCGGCGCGGCGGCATACGCGATCAAGGCCGTTCGAGCCACGGTCCCCGCCGACGAGTCGGTTGCCGTCGGGCGCCTCGAGTGCCGGTGGCAGCGCGAGCAGCTGCCCGACCCGATCCGTGAGCTGGTGCTCGACGACCAGCGGCTGCGCAACGAGCTCTGTTGGTCGGTCTTCGAGGTCTGAGCAAGCTCACCCGAACAGCCATACAGCGCCGCAACCTGCGCATTCGTGGCAGTGGGGGCGAATCGTCGTGTTACGTTCCGCGCAGTCGAGTGGTTGCTGCTGCACACGGACCCCGTGATGTCGTTCACCACGTCTGTTGGGGGTTTCTCGGTATGCGGTGTGTGCGTGGACGCGGTCCTGCTGTGACGGTGGCCGCCCTCCTGGGGCTGTCGGTGGTCGGCGTCGAGGCGGCTACGGCACCCGCAGCCCTCGCCGCCCCGGCGACGCCGACGTACGCGGTCACCGACACCGTGTCGGTCGGCAGCGGCCCGGGCCCCATCGCGGTGAACCCCCGCACCGGCCGCGTCTACGTCGGGAACCAGTCCGACCGGACGGTCACGGTCCTCACGACCCCGGACGACGCCGTGGCGGCCACCGTGCCAGTGGGCGGCACGCCCTTCTCGGTCGCGGCCAACCCCACGACCGGCGAGGCCTACGTCACCACGGGCACCGGTGGGTCGGGTGACCACCCCGGCGATCTCGTCCTCATCGACGCCTCCAACTCGGTCGGCCCCACGCGCTCGCTCCAGCAGGACGGCGACGGCCCGCACTTCGGTGTCGCCGTCAACTCGGTGACCGACGACGTGTACGTCAGCCACTTCTACGGCAACTCGGTCACTGAGTACTCCGGCGCGACGCTCGCCCCGACGTCGCGGACCTTCTGGGCCGGCCCCATCGTGACTGGTGTGTCCGTCGACGAGCAGACCAACCGGCTCTACGTGGCCAACCTCGATGCCCGAACCGTGGCGGTCATCAACGGCTCGACGCACCAGTGGCTGGCAGCCATCCCGGTCGCTGGACGACCGGCCGGCATCGCGGTGGACCCCTCCAACCACACCGCCTACGTCGCCACCGACGCCGGCACGGTCGCCGTGGTCGACACCGTGACCAACCTCGTCGTGGGCACGGTGCCGGTGGGCCGGGCGCCCAGCGGCGCTGCGGTCGACCCCAGC
The DNA here is from genome assembly GCF_052114585.1 of Pedococcus sp. 2YAF34. Lineage (NCBI taxonomy): Bacteria > Bacillati > Actinomycetota > Actinomycetes > Micrococcales > Intrasporangiaceae > Pedococcus > Pedococcus sp. 2YAF34. The sequence goes on along the minus strand of NZ_JBFRFA010000002.1, from coordinate 12,990 downwards.
GCGGGAGTCGTCTACGTGACCAACAGCCAGGACGGCACGGTGTCGGTCATCGACGAGGCGACCAACACGGTGACGGCCACCATCCCAGTCGGGACGAAGCCGGGCGGCGTGGCCGTCGACCCGGGCACCCACACCGCGTACGTCACCAACAACGGCAGCAACACCGTGTCGGTGATTCGGACCGTTGCCTCGGCGCCAGTCGTCACCAACGTGCCGACGGGCGCGGTGGCCGGCGGTGCCTTCACCGCGACCGTGGACACGAACGGCGACGGCACGCGCTCCGTGAGCTCGTCCACGCCCGAGGTGTGCACCACCGACGGCCTGAAGGTGCAGCTGGTCGGCGTGGGCACGTGCACGCTGACCGCCGCCGTGGGCGCGGGCACCGAGTACGGCGCCGCCACCGGTTCGCCGCAGTCGTTCCAGGTCGCGCAGGCCGCGACGACGACCACGCTCACCGCGCCGGGTACCGCGACCGCCGGCGACAAGGTGACGATCACCGCTCACACTGCGCCGACCTCCGAAGGCTCGCTCACCCCCACGGGAACGGTCGACTTCTACCTCAACGGCTCCTCCACAGCGTTCGCCACGGCAACCCTGGCCGCCGACGGCACCGCGAGCACCACCACCCGTGACCTGCCGGTCGGTGCCGAGAGCATCGTCGCGGTCTACAGCGGCGACGCGAGCTTCACCACGAGCACCTCGAAGGCCGCCACGGTCACGGTGAGCGCGGCCCCGACCCCGGCGCCGACCACCACGACCCGCCCGCCGGCGGCCGCTGTTCCGACCGCGTCGCCGACCACCGAGGCGTCGCAGGCGCCGGCCGACGAGCTGGCCCGCACCGGCTCCGATCCCGTCCCGCTCGGGTTCGCCGGCCTCGCGCTCGTCCTTGCGGGTGCAGGTGCCATCGCGCTCAGCCGTCGTCGTCCGCGGGGCCACCACAGCTGAGGCCCACCCCCCAGCGCCAAGGACCCCCGACGATCAGGTCGGGGGTCCTTGGCGTTGGAGCCGGTGACGAGATCCGGCACCCGGGCTCGCTCCGCTCGCGGAGGTGCCTCCCGATTCTCGGCGTGTCTGTCTGTCTGAGCCGGTGACGAGAATCGAACTCGCGTGTCCAGCTTGGGAAGCTGGCGCTCTACCATTGAGCTACACCGGCGCACACCGCCTCACCGGCGGTGCGGCAGGAGTCTAACCGACGACCCGCCGCAGACCGGACACCCCTCGACACGCGTTCTACCCTCGGCTCGTGAGCGCCATCAACCTGGTCCCCCTGCTGCGGCCGATGGGGCCTCGCGACCCGCAGGAGGCGCACCGGGTCGCCTCACCGCTGGAGCTGCTCTTCGACCTCGTCTTCGTCGTCGCCATCGCCAGTGCCGCCACCGAGCTGCACCACGGGCTCTCGACCGGTCACTACGAGGCGGTGGTCGGGTTCGGCCTCGTCTTCTTCGCCATCTGGTGGGCGTGGATGAACTACGCCTGGTTCGCCTCGGCCTACGACTGCGACGACGTGGTCTACCGCCTGCTCACCTTCGCCATCATGGCCGGATCGCTGCTGCTCGCTGCGGGGGTGCCCGACCTGTTCGACGACGGCCAGTCCGTCGCGGTCGTCGCGGGGTACGCGCTCATGCGCCTGGCGATGGTCGCGCTGTGGCTCCGTGTCGCACGGGGGGACACCCCACACCGCACCACCGCGATGACGTATGCCGTGGGCATCACCGTCGTGCAGGCGCTCTGGATCGGACGGCTGGCCCTCGACGGCTCGGCGGTGCTCTACGGCTCCTTCGCCGCCCTCGTCCTGGCAGAGATGGCAGTGCCGTGGCTGGCGGAGCAGCGCGGGGGTGCGACGCCGTTCCACCCGCACCACATCGCCGAGCGCTACAGCCTGTTCACGATCATCGTGCTCGGGGAGGTCATCCTGGCCAGCGTCCAGGCGGTGCAGGGGGTCCTCGCCAAGCCCGCTGTGGGCAACGCCGACGGGGCCGAGGGCAGCAATGCCAGCCACGGCGTCGCACCGGCGGTCGAGGCTGGGGGAGGGGCAGGCCTCACCCCCGGCCTCGTGCTGCTGGCCGTCGGCGGTCTGCTCATCGTCTTCTCCCTGTGGTGGCTCTACTTCAAGCGCGACCACGTCGACCTCATCGGCCACGGCCGGACGATGACCTGGGTCTTCTCCTACTCCCACGTCCTCGTGTTCGCCGCCGTCGCGGCCGTCGGCGCGGCCCTCGCAGCTGCGGTGGACGTCGTCGAGCACCAGTCGGCGGTGTCGTCACGCTCCGTCGCGTTCGCCCTGGCCGTCCCGGTGGCGGTGTACTCGGTGGTGCTCGGCCTGCTGCACGGGGCGGCCGACCGCAGCGCGCGGACGGCGGTGCCCGCCCTGTCGCTCGCCGCGGTCGTGCTGGCCGTCGCCGCCCTGGGGCTCGACATGCCACTGGCTGTCCTGCTCATCGGCCTGGCCATGGCGGGCGGGGTCGCCCAGCACGTCGTCGCCGCCCAGCGCCTCCTCGCCCAGCGCGTCCCCACCGCGGGCTGACGAAGCCCGCTGCCGCGCGCGGTACGGGCGTTAGTCTCTCCCCGTGCTGCTCAGCGACCGCGACATCAAGTCCGAGATCGACGCCGGACGGGTGGTCCTCGACCCGTGGGACCCCGAGATGGTCCAGCCGTCGAGCATCGACGTGCGGCTCGACCGCTACTTCCGGCTGTTCGACAACCACAAGTACCCCTACATCGACCCCGCCGAGGAGCAGCCCGACCTCACCCGGCTCGTCGAGGTCGAGCCCGGCGAACCCTTCGTGCTGCACCCGGGTGAGTTCGTCCTCGGGTCGATCTACGAGACCGTCACGCTGCCCGACGACGTGGCCGCCCGCGTCGAGGGGAAGTCGAGCCTCGGCCGCCTCGGCCTGCTCACCCACGCCACCGCCGGCTTCGTCGACCCCGGGTTCACGGGTCACGTCACGCTCGAGCTGAGCAACGTGGCCACCCTGCCCATCAAGCTCTGGCCGGGTATGAAGATCGGCCAGCTGTGCTTCTTCCGCCTGTCCTCGCCGGTCGAGAACCCCTACGGCAGTGCGAAGTACGGGTCGCACTACCAGGGGCAGCGCGGCCCGACAGCCAGCCGCTCGTTCCAGAGCTTCCGCGCCACCGAGGTCTGAGGTCGCCGCCACGGCATAGTCCGGCGGGTGCCCGCGTTGGCCCGCAGGACGTCCTGCACCGGTCAGCCATCCGTCGGGGGAGCGGCGTCGAACACCCGACGTCACCCCTTGCACGAAGGAGACCGCACGCCCATGCCCGCCGCACGCCTGCTCTGGCCCACCGAGGTGGAGGATCCCCGCGCCGTCGTCCTGGTGCTCCACGGCGGCCGGTCACGCGGCCGTGGAGCGGTGCGACCGTGGCAGGGTGCCGTGCTGCGGATGGGGCCGTTCGCCAGTGCCGTCGCCCAGGCCGGGGAGGGCGAGATCGCCGTGGCCGCACTCCGCTACGCCGTGCGCGGCTGGAACGGTGACGAGGCCAGTCCCCTCGCCGACACCCGGCTCGCCCTCGAGCAGATCGCGGCGCGTCACCCCGGTGTGCCGATCGGGCTCCTGGGCCACTCCATGGGCGGGCGGGTGGCGCTGCACCTCGCCGACGACCCGCGCATAGAGGCCATCGCCGCGCTCGCGCCCTGGGTCGAGCGGCCCGACCAGCCCCGCTCACACCCCGGCCTGCACCTGCTGGTGATGCACGGCTCGATGGACCGGATGACCTCGGCCAAGGCCTCACGCGCGATGGCCACCGCCATCGAGGGCCTGGGCGCAGACGTCACCTACGAGCGCGTCACCGGCGACAGCCACGCCATGCTGCGCCGCGCCCAGCACTGGCACGAGCAGTCGGCCGGCTACCTCGCCCACCACCTGCTCGAGAACGCCGCCGGTCAGGACGGCTCCGACGTGCACGGGCGCACGCATCTGCCTCAGGACTCCTCCGGGCACCGCGCCCACTGACCCCCGCACGTGACCCATCGCCCGCTCAGGTGGTGGCGGGTACGGAGCGGGGCCGGGTTCGCCGGCGTTGTCGCCATTCGGTCAGGGCGGTCTCGTAGGAGCCGGGGGTCAGGTCCCACTCGACCCGGGGCCGGCCGGTCCTGGTGCCACTTCCGTCGCCGTTCCCGCCGTTCTCGCCGTCGTCGCCGTCGTTGTCGTGGGTGATCCGTGCGCTGTAGCGGTGGGTGTGGACGATGCTGTGGTGGGCGCGGCAGAGCAGGGCGGCGTTGTCGATGCTGGTGGGGCCGCCGTCGGCCCAGTGGACCAGGTGGTGCGCGTCGGTCCAGCCCGCGGGTCTGGTGCAGCCGGGGAACGTGCACCCGCCGCGGTCGCGCAGCCACAGGTGCCGGACCTGGGCCCGGCGCCGCGGCACCGACCCTCGAGGACCTGCAACGGGATGGTGACGACCAGGGCGGTCTTCGCCTGCCGCGGCACCCCCTCCGGCGCGCCGACGGCGCGGGTGACCAGGTCGAGCAGGGCGTCCGCGCGCCGCGCGGCGGGGGTGCGCGGGTCACGCTCCCCGGTGCCGGTGCTGGTGTCGGCGTCACGCGCGGGTTTGGCCAGGGCGTCGACGGCGGCGTCGACGATGGCGGCGCCCTCGTCGTCCAGGACCAGGGTGTAGCGCCACATCCCGACCGGGCCACGGCCCTTGACCAGCGACCGGTGCGCCCGCCGCACCGCCGCGTCGTGCTCGACCACCCGGTCCGGACGCAGCAGCTGCCCGGCGTGCCTCACCGCCGCGGCGAGCTGCCGCTCCTCCAGACCAGCCGGGCCACGCGCGGCGTCGACCAGCGTCGCGGTCACCTCGCCCAGCACACCCGGGTCGGCCAGACCACGCGCGGAGCGGTGGAACCGGCAGACCAGCGCCGCCTTGCCCACCCCCACCCCGCCCGCCCGGTCCTGCGCGGACGGTGAGGCCGCGTCCGCCACCGCGTCCACGAGCTCGTCGAGGCGGTGGTCACCACCATGGGCCGACACCGCACCAGCCGCGACCGCGGTGGCGACCTCGTGCGCGTCGAGCAGGTCCCGCGTCGACAACGACGGCGCCGCCGCCCGCGCCCAGTCCACCGCACCCCACCCCTGCCCGGCGCCCAGGCTGCGACGCTGCGCCTCGGCCAGCACCACCACCAGCTGCGCCCGCGCCGCCGCCACCACCTCACCCAGCACGCCGACGGCCGCGGCGACCTCGTCGTCCCGCAACGCCCACACCCGCCCCGACCCAGCCCCGGTCAACGCCCCCAACGCCACCGCGGCCCCGCCCAGCACCGGCCGCCCGACACCCTCCACCGCGCCCTCGCCCGCACGCTCGAACACACCGTCAACGGTGAGGGTCGAAGCATCCGGACTGGTCGCCATGCCCAGGACACTATCGGCGACCACCGACACCCCCACGCCTTCATCCACAGGACTGAAACCATTGTGGCAGAAGGGTTTTCGTGAGGAGGTCAGCGCTCTTCGGGGATGCTCACGGCATACCGCTCGACGATGCGCTCGGCCACGACGAGCTCGGGGGAGAGGTCGCGGTCCTCCATCCCGGCCGGCAGCTCGGCGCACCGCGCGAACGCCGCCGCCAGCTCTCCCACCGGCCGCACGCCCCGCATCCGCAGCGCCCTGACGGCACACACGAGCTCGACCGCCAGCAGCCGACGGTAGGCGGTCGTCGCCTCACCGAGCCGAACCGCAGCCATGCCCGCGAAGCTCGCGTCGTCCTCGATGCCCGCCGACACGCCCGCGGTCTGCACGCTCGACGGGGTCGAGGCATGACCGCGGATCGTCGAGAGGGCGGACGCGGCGACGTATTCGGCGATGAGCACGCCCGACGAACCCGGCGTGGCGTCGGAGAGGAACAGCGGGAGGCCGCTCGCCGCGTCGGTCAGCACGTGGCTGACCCGCGACTGCACGGCTTGCGCCGAGCGCGTGAGGGCGAGCAGCGCGGTGTCCACCGCGAGCACGAGGTATGCCGCGTGGAAGCCTCCGTGGTGGGTGACCTGTCCGCCGTCGGGGGTCACGGTGAAGAGGGGGTTCTCGGACGCGGTGTTGGCGGCCGTCTCGACGACGGAGCGCAGGTCGGTGACGGTGTCGATGACCAGACCGTGCACCTGCGGCCAGGTCCGCAGCCCGAAGAAGTCCTGGAGGTGGGCCGGCTCGCCGGGCTGCCCCTCCAGCAGCTCGCGCAGCACGCGGGCCACCGCACGGGCACCGTCGAAGGGGGTGGCGTCGGCGGCAGTGCGGCTCACGGCCTCCGGGTTGCCCCGCAGGGCCAGGAAGCTGAGGGCGCACACCGTGTCGGCGGCGCGGGCGAGGGCGTGGAGCGAGGCGGCGTGCAGACCGGTCTCGGCGATGGCGAACGCGTTCGACGACATGAGGGGCAGCGCGTCGGCTGAGGTGAGCGACAGGTCGCGGCGCTGGTGGCCCCCGGCTCGCGCCCGCTCGCCGATGAGGGCGAGGCCGACCTCCGCGAGCGACGTGAGGTCTCCGGTGCCGAGCGACCCGTAGCGGTGGACGACCGGCAGGTCGGCGGCCTCGGCCCCGACGAGACCGGCCAGCGCCTGCGCCAGCTCCGGCGACGCCCCGGAGCCCCCGGCCAGCAGCTGGTTGGCACGCACCGCCGCGGCCGCGCGCACGACGGGTTCGGGGACGACGGCGCCCCAGCCCGCCGCGTGCGAGCGCAGCAGCCGCAACCCGTGCTCGACCTCCGAGTCGGTGCTCTCGGCGCGGGCGGCACCGACGCCGGTGGTGCGCCCGTAGACCGGCCGCTCCGCGCTGACCTCGGCCGCGAGCCGGTGCGACGCCGCGGCACGCTCCAGGGCCTGCGGGTCGATCGTGGCCGTGGCGCCGCCCGCCGCCCGCAGCAGTCCGTCGAGGTCGAGGGTGCGCCCGTCGAGGTGCAGCGTGGGTCCTTCGCGGTGCAGGGCTTCGTCCACACGCGCAGTATCGCGCGGGCCCGGCGGCGCGCGGGCCCGGCGGCGCGCGGGGCCGGACTCCGAGGTCCGCGGAGCCCGGCTCGCGAGGTCGGCGGAGGTCTCGGGGAGGTCTCGGGGAGGTCTCGGGGGCAGTGTGCTGGTCGGTGGGCTGCATTAGGTTGGCTCGCATGATCGTCTTCGACGGGGTGACCAAGACGTACCCGGACGGCACGGTGGCGGTCGACGACCTGAGCCTCGAGGCCCCCAGCGGCAAGATCACCGTCCTGGTCGGCCCGTCGGGCTGCGGCAAGACGACGTCCCTGCGCATGGTCAACCGGATGATCAAGCCGACGTCCGGCACCATCTCGCTCGACGGCCGCGACACGAGCCGGATGAAGGAGTCCGAGCTGCGTCGCGGCATCGGCTACGTCATCCAGCACGCCGGCCTGTTCCCCCACCGCACGGTCCTCGACAACGTCAGCACCGTCCCGCGGCTGCTCGGGGTCAACCGTCGCGACAGCGAGAAGCGGTCGATGGAGCTGCTCGAACGCGTCGGCCTCGACCCGGCGTTCGCCAAGCGCTACCCGGCCCAGCTGTCCGGCGGCCAGCAGCAGCGCGTCGGCGTCGCCCGAGCCCTCGCCGCCGACCCGCCGGTCATGCTCATGGACGAGCCGTTCAGCGCGGTCGACCCGGTGGTCCGCGAGCAGCTTCAGGACGAGTTCCTGCGCCTGCAGGGCGAGCTCGGCAAGACCATCATCTTCGTCACCCACGACATCGACGAGGCCATCAAGCTGGGCGACCAGGTCGCGGTGCTGCGGGTCGGCGGCAAGCTGGCCCAGGTGGCCGAGCCCGCCTACCTGCTGTCCCACCCGGTCGACGACTTCATCGCCGACTTCGTGGGGCGCGACCGGGGGTATCGCGCGCTGTCGTTCCAGCCCACGCCTCGTCTCCCCCTGGCCCAGGAGCGCACCGTCGCGATGGGCGAGGACGTGGCGCGCCTCGACACCGACTGGGTGCTGGTGGTCGACGAGCACAACCAGCCGCTCGGCTGGGTGGAACCCCGCCGAGTCCACGGCGAGGTGACGAGCGAGGTGCTGCACCGCGGAGGCACGGTGGCGCGGGCGAGCGGCCCACTGCGAGCGGCCCTCGACGCGGCCCTGTCCAGCCCCAGCCGGCGCGGCGTCATCGTCGACGACGCGGGCGCGCTGGTCGGCACGGTCCGTGCCCACGAGGTCCTCACCGCCATCGAGGACACCGACCGCCCGGAGCTCGAGGACCCCGACCACCCCGGCGCCGCCTCGCCGGCCGCGTCCGGCACCAGCGCCCCGACGTCCGCTGCGAGCGCCTCGTCAGCTGCGGGCACGGTTTCCGACGCGAGCGCCTGAGGCCTCGTCATGACCTGGTTCATCGACCACCTCGACGACGTGCAGGCCCGCACCCTGCAGCACGTCTACCTCGCCGGACTCCCGCTGGTGCTCGGGCTGCTCATCGCCCTGCCGCTGGGCTGGCTCGCCCGGCGCTACAAGCCCCTCTACGCGCCGTTCACCGCCGGGTTCGGGCTCCTCTACACGATTCCCAGCCTGGCCCTGTTCGTCCTGCTGCCGGGGCTGCTCGGCACCAAGATCCTCGACCCGGTCAACGTCGTCGTGGGCATGACCCTCTACACCGTGGCGCTGCTCGTCCGCACCGTCGCCGACGGACTGGGAGCGGTGCCCGAGGACGTCCAGCAGGCGGCGACGGCGATGGGCTACACGAGGGTCAAGCGGTTCTTCGCCATCGAGCTCCCCCTGGCGGTGCCCGTGATCTCGGCCGGCCTGCGCGTGGCGGCGGTGAGCAACGTCAGCATCGTCAGCGTCGCCGCCGTGCTCGGCATCCCCCAGCTCGGCCTCTTCTTCACCGACGGCTTCGCCCGCGCCTTCTACGACCCCCTGGTCGTCGGCATCATCGCGTGCGTCGTGCTCGCCCTGTTCTTCGACGCCGTCATCGTCCTCGCCACCCGCGCCCTGACGCCGTGGCTGCGTGCGACGGGAGCCCGCTCGTGATCCCCGGCATCATCGACTGGCTCACCGACCCCGCCAACTGGTCGGGCCCGGACGGCGTGCCCGCCCACCTCTTCGAGCACATCTGGTACTGCGCGCTCGCCCTCCTCGTTGCCGCAGCGGTCGCCATTCCGGTCGGCCTCGCGATCGGGCACACCGGCCGTGGACGCTTCCTGGCGGTCAACCTCGCGGGCGCGGCACGCGCCATACCGTCGCTGGGCCTGCTCTTCGTCCTGGTGCTGTGGCTCTTCCCCAAGCTGACGGGCGACTCCGCCTTCCTCGTGCCGACCCTCATCGTGCTCGTCGTCCTGGCGATCCCGCCGATCATGGCCGGCGCGTACGCAGGGGTGGAGGGGGTCGACCCCGCAGCCCGTGACGCCGCGCTGGGCATGGGCATGACCGGTGGCCAGGTGCTCCGCAAGGTCGAGGTGCCCTGCGCGCTGCCGCTCATCTTCTCCGGGCTGCGCTCCGCGACGCTGCAGGTGGTCGGCACCGCGACGATTGCCGCGGTCGTCGGCACCGGAGGCCTCGGGCGCTTCCTCATCGACGGCCAGAAGGTGCAGGACTTCCCCCAGATGGCGTCCGGTGCGCTGCTCGTGGCCCTGTTGGCCTTGGGGCTGGACCTGCTCCTGGCCCTGGTCCAGCGCGGCGTCGTGTCCCCCGGCCTCACAGGCCGCAACGTCCGCCGTGGGAATACCCCCGTGGACGTGGAGATTGACCCTGCTGGGCGTACCGTCGACGCACCGGCCCGATGACCCACCCGAGTTCCACCCACCCGAGTTGGACCCACTGAGGAGCAGGACCGTGAAGCTGAGCAGAATCACCCTGACCATCGCCACCGCCGCGGCCCTGATGACGACTGCTGCCTGCGGCAACTCCGGCGGTGACCCGCTCTCCACGAAGAGCTCGTCGTCCGGCGGATCCGCCGCGGGTGGTGTCACGGTCGGCTCCGCCGACTTCCCCGAGAGCGCCCTGCTCGCCGAGATCTACGCCGGCGCCCTGGAGGCTAAGGGGGTCAAGGTCACCAAGAAGCTGAACATCGGCGCCCGTGAGGTCTACATCCCCGCCCTCCAGGACGGCTCGATCGACCTCATCCCCGAGTACACCGGCGTGCTGGCCCAGTACTTCGACAAGAACGCCAAGGCCACGGACGCCGACGGCGTCTACACCGAGCTCAAGGCCGCCGTCCCCGCCACCCTGACCGTGCTCGACAAGTCGGCGGCCGAGGACAAGGACGCCCTCGTCATGAAGAAGTCCAAGGCCGACGAGCTGGGCGTGAAGTCCATCGCCGACCTGCAGGGCAAGAGCAAGGACCTCGTCGTCGGTGGCCCGCCGGAGTGGAAGACCCGCCTCACCGGCATCCCCGGCTTCAAGAAGATCTACGGCCTGGAGTTCAAGCAGTTCCGCCCGCTCGACGCCGGCGGCCCGCTGACCCTGCAGGCGCTGAAGTCCGGCCAGATCGACGCGGGCGACCTGTTCACGACCGACCCGAGCATCGCCGCGAACGACCTGGTCGCGCTCGAGGACCCCAAGAACATGTACGCCGCGCAGAACGTCGTCCCGCTGATCACCAAGAGCAAGAGCAACCCCACCATCGAGGGCGCGCTCAACGCGGTCTCCGCCAAGCTCGACACCGCGACGCTGGCGGCCCTGGTCAAGGAGGTCGTCGCGGACAAGAAGGACGCCGACGTCGTGGCCAAGGAGTTCCTCTCCAAGAACAACCTCGGCTGAGGCAGCACACCGGCAACACCAGAGAGCCRCCGCGAGACCCACGACGAGGGCCGGGTGAGGGTGCCCCCAGCACCTCACCCGGCCCTTGTCTTTCGGGCCCCGGCCCGTTGGCCCGGTCCCCGCGACGGTGGGACACGCCCCTCCACGTCTCCCACGGCCACGGCGCCGGACCTACCGCGACCAGCGTGGCGGTGCCGTCCCGACGAGGCATCGGTGAAACCACCGATATTGCACGGTGGCCGTCGGTAGCCTGACGTGGTGCTGACTCCCTGCGTGGGGCGCGACGAGGCCCTTGATCGCCTCCGTCTGCTGCTGAGTGGTCACCGGTGGGTGACCCTCACCGGTGCTCCGGGGTGCGGCAAGACGCTGGTGGCCCGTCACGCGGCGGCGGCTGCGACGAGCTCCGCGTGGGTGACCGGCCACGGGCACTCGACGCGCGAGTCGCTCGTCACCGCCTGCCTCGACGCGCTCGGGGCCGACGTCGCGCCGGGCGACTCCCCGGAGGCCGCGTTCAAGCGGGCCCTCGACGGCCGCGACCTCCTGCTCGTCCTGGACGGGGTCGACTCCATCGACGGACTGGGCGAGGTCCTCGACGAGCTCGTCGACGAGGCAGCGACCTTCCGCCTGCTGTGCACCGCGACCACCGTCGCCGGTCGGCCGCACGAGCAGGTCATGCGCCTGCAGCCGCTGCCTCTGCCGACCGCGTCCCAGCCGTTCGAGGGAGCCGCGGTCGAGCTCCTGCTCTCGCGGGTGGCGGCGGCCGGTGGCCACATCCTGGACGTCGTCCAGCACGAGCGCACGCTGCGGCGCCTGCTCCAGGCCAGCGGTGGCCTGCCCTCGCTCATCGAGCAGCTGGGCGTGCAGATCGCGCTGGTCGGGGTGAGCGACGTGTCCCCGGCCGGTTCCATGGACGAGGCCGTCCGCGCGTCGTACGAGCTGCTCGACGAGGACCAGCGGCGATGCTTCCGCCGGCTCGCCGTGATCGGCGTGCCCGTCGGCCTCGACGTCGTCGCCGACGTGTGCGGCGTGTCCCGGGCCCAGGCGGTCCAGCTGGCCTCGGCGCTCTCGCGCAGGAGCCTCGTCGAGGTCCACCCCGACGGACGGTTCGCGATGCTGGTGCCCCTGCGCGAGGTCGGGCGCGCACTGGCCGCCGAGACCGACGACGAGGCCGGGGCGTTCGAGGGGCTGGTCGCCTGGGCCGACCGTGTCCTGCCGCGCGACTTCTTCGCCGGGGCGGCGAACGAGCCGTGGCTCGCCGAGCTCGACCTGCTGGCCATGGCGGTCCGCCACGCCTGCAGCACGGAGGTCACCCGTCCCCAGGGGTACGCGCTGGCCAACCGCGCCTTCTCCACCCTCTACACCGCGATGCGCGTCCGTGAGGCCGTGAACCTGCTGGAGTCGGTGCTCGACAGTGGGGACGGGCCGCCGCTCATCGGCTCCCAGCTCGCCCGCCGCGCCGGCATCTGCGCGTCCGAGGCGCGCGGCACCTACGAGGGACTGCGCCTGCTCGACCGGGCCGAGCAGCACGCGGCCGCACTCGAGCCCGGCAGCCGAGACCTCGAGCTCGCCCGCAACGCCGCCATCAGGGCCGAGATGCACCTGGACGCCGGCAACCTCGCCGAGGCGCGCGCCGACGCCGAGCGGACGCTGCGGCTCGGCCGGCTCGACCCGTACGTCGTGCGCCAGGTGCGCCGCACGCTGATGGACGCGTTCGTCTCGGGTGGCGACCTGGACGAGGCGGAGCGTCTCGGCCCGCTGGTCGTCGACGCGCCCCCGGCGGACGAGATGTGGATCGCCCTGTCCGCGAGGACCCTGCAGGCCGAGATCGCCTGGGAGAGAGGGCAGCTCGTGGAGGCGGAGTCGCTCGCGGAGTTCGCCCGGGCACAGTCCCAGGAGATCCACGAGGACCGGATCGCCCTGCTGGCCGACACCGTGCTGCGCCGGGTCACCGGCCGCCCGGGCCTGCCGGTGGAGCTCGAGACCCTGCCGTGGGCGGTGCGGGTCGTGGTGCAGCTGCAGGACGCCCGCGACCTCCTCGCGAGCGGTGAACCGTCCCGCGCGGCCGGTCGCGCCGCCGACGCCGTCGTGCTGGCCGACAGCAGCCGACTGGGTCGCGACGGCGTCCACGGTCGCCTGCTGGTGGCGGATGCGCTGATGGCCCTGGACGACCCGGCGCAGGCCCGCCCCTCCTACCTCTCCGCCCTGCGGCGCGCCGGCGAGGTGCCGATGCCGCTGCGCGCCGCGGACGCGCTCGACGGGCTGGCCGCGGGCTGCGAACCCGGCTCGGCTGCCTACCGCCAGCTCGCC